>CAZIFP010000045.1:0-14211 GCA_964538105.1 uncultured Bifidobacteriaceae bacterium | reverse complement strand
GATTGCCAACATCGGGCACCCCGACTCCAACGCTTCTGGCCGCCACAGGTGGATCGCCGTATGGCTTTACTTTTAATAACACCATGACCGTCTTGTATGTGGCCAATGAGTCCGGTGGCATTCAAAAGTGGACTTTCAATGGATCAAGTTGGAGTCTGGCCTACACATTGGACTCGGGTGTTGATTTTGACTGGGTGGCTGGGAATTTCAGCGGCGCCAATCCGGTTCTTTATGCAACTTCGCTTGCTGGCACTGGGGGCAATTCAATCTATGACATAACAGATAACGGGTCTGCTGGCTCCTCTACGGCGTCAATTTTGGACACCATCGCTGCCTCAAGCAGTGTCGCGGGCAACTTCGATGGACTTGCGTTTGTTTCCGCGCCTGAACCTTCGGTTCTAGCGCTGGTCGGCGTCGGTTTGGTGTTGTGCCTGGGTAATTGGCGGCGGACGAGCAAAGCGTAATCAGATTGCCGACAGCCGTCTCTAGCAAGCTTTGATATAGAATAGCTTAAACCCATTATGAAAGTAAAAAATCAAATTCGGTCCCTGCTTCCGGGCGCAACCATCCTCGGAATGATTCTGTTCATCGGCGCAAACGCGTCCGCCCAGACTATTCTCCAGACTACTAGCCAAACCAGCGGCGGCCCAAATTGGAACAGTGCAATTTGGGGCGGGCCTCCCGGAGCGGTGCCGACCGGCGGCAATAACTACGAGACTCCCGCCGGATATTGGGTGCGCACGCCTGCTTTGAATCTCACCGGTTTATACAACACGAATTTTTTCGGCAACAGCCTGCAGATTGACGCCACCGCCATCCTGCAATTGAAACACGGCGGAAACTTGACAAGCGCGGCCGTCGTCAACTTGATTCTGAACGGGGGAACAATGAATTTCCACGGTGGTTTTGCACCCACCCCTGCAACGGTGGGGGGGACGATTCAAGTGATCGCTGATTCCACCATCAGTTCAGATCAGACGGGTGCCAACGCGGCGGACATCTGGGTGCTGTCATCCATCAGCGGCACCAACAATCTCACCGTGAACATGCTTTCTCCGGGAGTCAACAACGTGATTCTTTTCGGCACCAACACGGCCTATAGCGGCAACTGGTCGAATGCCAATGGCGGTCTCATCATCGAGGGGAACACCACCAACGCACTTGGATCGGGTTCGGTGATATTGCAGGTCGCCGACGCGTACCTTGGTTTCAAAGCGACCAACAATATGGTGGTTGGCAACGCAATTTATGGAAATGGCAGCGTTTACAAGTGGAACACCAACACGGTCGCCTTGAACGGCACCAATACGTTTACCGGGTCGCTGATCATCAGCAATGGTGTGATCCAGATTGGCAACGGCTCTGCGGTTTCTTCTGCCGCCACGATTTCCCTGTTGAACGGCTCCACTCTGGATGCCAGCCTGGCCGGCGGATTAACCTTGGACCCTGCCGGTCAGAACTTGAGTTGCAACGGCACGGTGATTAGTAATTTGACCGCTTCATCGGCCGATGCCCTTAACTTCCATTTCAGTGCGGCCACCAATGACATCTTGAATGTGACGGGTTCGCTCACGCTTAATGGAAATCCTGCGCTCAATATCCTATTGACTGGATATAAGGCTGGTGGCACTTACCGGCTGATCAACTACAGTGGAACCATTCAGGGCGGAGGTTCTTTCAATCTGGTTCCGCCGGTCGGCAGCACCGAAACTTTTCAGTTGGACACGTCTACGCCCGGACAGGTGAATTTAATTGTCACGGGCACCACTTACAACACGACCTGGGTGGGTGACGGCGTCGCAAACAACTGGGACGATAGCAGCCCGAACTGGACTGGAACCACAAATGTTTATCAGGATGTTGGAGACAATGTGACTTTCAATGATTCCGGTTCCTCCGTGCCGGATATTTATATCGTTGCGCCCGTTACCCCCAATTCGATGGTGGTCAACAATACCAACAAGCAATATATTTTCGACGGTTCCTCCAGCACCGTGGGAATCTCCACATCTGGTGCCTTGACAAAAATGGGCACAGGCGAACTTGATTTTACCAGCTCCGGCAACAATTTCACAGGACCGGTCATCATTCAGGCCGGCACGTTGTCCATCGGGGTCGGCGGGAGCTTCGGTTATCTGGGTGCCCCCAGCTTGATCACCAACAACGGCGTGTTGCAGGTAAATATGTCAGCCAACGGACAGGCATTTAATTCACCGATCAGCGGATCAGGCTCCATTAACATTACTGGAGGCGGTGCCGGTGTGACCTTGGGTGCGACTAATTCCTATTCCGGCGGGACGACCATTGGCATTGGCTGTCAGCTAAATATCTCAACCGGTTCAGCTTTGGGTTCCGGCAGTGCCGTGGTTCTGACGGGGGGAAGGCTTGGCGTCAATACGCCCGTGGGTTCGATGACAGTAACGAATCCGGTGGTGGTTAGCGGCACTTATGTGTCGCCCGGCGGCGCGCTTTACGTCAACACCAGCGGTAACAACGTCACTTGGGCTGGCCCGATCACGGTTGGCGCGGGCAACGACGGAATTGTGAACCAGGTCCGGGCGGTCAACACCAACGTCCGCATGAATTTCTCAAACACGGTTCTCGGAACAAACGAGATTCTGGAATGCACCGCCGGAAATACCGCCGGGGATGCCACCTCGGTGATCACTTTCAACAACAACATTTCACTTGGAAGCAGCGGGTCATTGCTGGTGGACGGACTGGCCGTGGTTGTTCTTGCGGGCAACAACAATGTCTGGGGCGGAGGCACCACTGTCGGCTTGAGCGGCAACAGCTCGTATATTTCATCCAGCACGGCGACGCTGTTGGTGAACGGCAAACTTAACGGCGGCGCGTTGTCGGTCGCCAATCTCACCACGCTTGGTGGTTCGGGAATAATTTTAGATCCAGTGACCGTGGACGGCACCGTGGCTCCGGGCAATTCCGGCATCGGCACGCTGACCGTCAGCAACAGCGTCACGTTCGAGTCCGATGGAGCTGCGGTGATGGAAATCAACCGCACCAGCGCCCCCAACGCCGACCTTCTTTCGGCCAAAAGCGTGGCCTATGGTGGCACACTGACCGTGAATAACATTGGCGGCCAATTACAAGCGGGCGACACATTCCATCTATTTAGCGGCGCGATTAGTGGCACGTTTGCAGCGACCAACCTGCCATCACTGTCCTCAACGAATTTGTCCTGGGACACCTCGTTGCTGAACAGCGGCATAATCAAAGTTATTGGAAACACGGCCCCAACGCCGACCATCACGTCCCTGTCCGTCAGCGGGGCGAATTTTACCATGCAAGTAGTTTCATCTGCGATTGGGTTTAATTATGTGCTGCAGGCGACTCCCGCGCTCTCAACGCCCATCACTTGGACGCCCATATCCACCAACGCCGGAACCGGCGGGACGCTGAATTTTACGAACGCGATCACTCCTGGCAATCCGCGACAGTTCTTCCGCATCAGCGTCCAGTAAGCTGCGGCATTTATCATATCAATGACAACACCCCGGTTGCTGGAAAGGCGGCCGGGGCGTAGTTTGTAAAAAAATGACTGTCAAAGTCTCTGGATGAAAAAAAAACTCATTATCGTGGTTTGGTATGCGGCATGGCTGCAATTATTCCTGACTAAAGCCGTGGCCCAGCCGTCCGTTTATTCAGGCGTTTATGCCTACGGCGAAGGTGGATTGACCTCGTCGTCTGACTGGCAGGCTGTGACCAACTTCGTGAACAACGCGCAGAAGGACGTCTCCATCATCAACAACTTTGATTCCTGGACCGATTCAAGTTCGGCCACCAACGGCACGCAAACATTTCCAACGACGGAGATGAACAACATCCGCAGCCACGGCTCCATTCCAATGTTCACCTGGCAGCCGCAAAACGGCAGCCAGGGAGTGACGCAATCGTTCACCTTGGCAAACATCATCAACGGAGCCTACGACACTTACATCACCAACTGGGCGGCGGCGGCGAAAAGCTGGGGGCATCCGTTTTTTCTCCGCCTGGCACATGAGATGAATGGCACTTGGTATCCGTGGTGTGCAAGTGTCAACGGCAATACGGCCGCCCAATATGTGCAGATGTGGCAGCATGTCCACGATATTTTCACCAGCGTAGGCGCGACGAATGTCACCTGGGTTTGGTGCGTAAATGTTATTCCTGGCATGCCGACGCCGATAAACCAGCTTTATCCGGGCGACAACTATGTGGACTGGCTCGCACTGGACGGCTACAACCGCTTGGCGAACCCCTGGCAGGATTTTTCGGCCATTGCGGCTACGACGATGACTCAATTGACCAGCATCGCGCCAGGCAAGCCCGTCATGGTGGCGGAAACCGGCTGCAATCAAACCAACAACCCGACGGAAACCAAGGCTCAATGGATTCTCAACGCGTTGACGAACTATCTGCCGGTGATGCAACCGCGCATCAAAGCGTGGGTTTATTTCAACAGCACCAATACCAGCGACGGCAACGACTGGCGAATCACGGTTCCGGCCAGCGCCGCCACTGGCTACCAACAGGGCATCGCCTTGGCGTATTACGACACCAACCAATACGGCGCGATTTCCAGCAGCCCGATCCAGCCGCTGCTCAACGACGCCACGACGACGGACACGATGGTGCCATTTGTTTCGATTTTAAGTCCCGCGACAGATTCGGTGACGAACGGCACGGTCGTCAATTTTATCGCCTCAGCCTCCGATAAATCCGGTGTTGCCCAAGTAATTTTTTCGCTGAACGGCGTGGTGCAGCAGACCAACAATTCTCCGCCTTATCAGTTTTCCTGGACTGTGCCTTATCAAGGGGTGATGACTTACGCTGTCGCAGCTACAGCTTACGACAACGTGGGAAACAGTGCTGTCAGCAGCATTCAGGTGGTTTCTCGGGGAGCTAATGCGACGAACATCCTCCAAACGGTTACCCAGCAGACCGCCAATCAACCCGTCAGCCCGGGAGACTGGACCGTGGCGATTTGGGGCGGTCCTCCCGCTGCTTTGGCCACCAGCGACAATAATTACGAGACGCCCAATACGTTTTACGTTCGCACGCCCAACACCACCACCCCTGTGGCCTTTGCCGGTGCCAGCCTGCAGATTGACAGCGGCGGCACCTTGTATTTGAAAAACGGCGGGGAAACCAGTGGTAATGCGGCGAACGTGAATCTGATGTTGAACGGGGGAGATATGAGATTTCACGGCGGGTTTGCCGGCAATGGCCCTGCGGTATCGGGCACGATTCAGGTGCTCGCCAATTCGGTCATTGATACGGATCAGACGCCTCCCAATAACGGGGACATCTGGTTGCAATCCACCTTGAGCGGCAGCGGCAATCTCACCGTGAACATGACCAGCTACACCAACTCGTTGATTCTTTCCGGCAATAACTCCGCTTACACCGGCAATTGGACGAACGCCAGCACTTCTGGCAGCATCAAAATTTTGAGCGGCACCACCAACGCGTTGGGTTCAGGCAGCGTGATGCTGGCCAATCCGGGCGCGGGCTTGGTCTTCAACTCCACCAATAATCTGGTTGTCAACGGCTCGATTAGCGGTGCAGGTTCGGTGATCCAGCAGAACACGAATACCGTCATTTTGAATGGCGTCAATACTTTCACCGGACCGCTTCAAATCCGTGCAGGCGTGCTCCAACTTGGTGACGGAGCTTCGATTGGCAGCACGACAACGATTCAACTTTTCAACGGTGCGGTCTTGAATTTTTCCGCGGTGGCTGGCGGCTTTGTCGTCGGTGGTTCCCAAAGGCTCGCCGGCGTCGGCAGCGTGTCGGGCAATGTCACCGTGAACGGCACGGCCAGTCCCGGGCCGCTGGGAACTTTGAACTTCGCCAACGACCTTGCCCTATCCGGCACTGTGGTCATGGAACTCAACCGCACCAACACTCCCAACGCGGACTTGATTTCCGCCGCCACGCTGTCGTTCGGCGGCACGCTGACGGTGACAAATCTTGGCGGCGCATTGCAGGCGGGCGATTCATTTCAATTATTTTCCGGCTCCATCACCGGCGCGTTCGCGGCAACAAATCTGCCGGTGTTGTCCTCGACAAACCTGTTTTGGGACACATCAGAACTCAACAGCCAGGGAATTATATCCGTGGCGTTGGAGCCAGCCGCCGCGCCGACGATTCTGCCATCCTCGTGGAACGGAACAAATTTCACCTTGCAAGCCAGCTCGCAAACGGGCTTCAATTATGTGCTTCAATCCACGGCCCAGCTGGCACCGGCGAATTGGACGGCAATCCAAACCAATGCCGGCGGCGGGCTGCTGACTTTCACCATCCCGCTCAACGGCGGTTCGCAACAATTTTTCAGGCTTAGTGTGCAGTAAAGTATTGTCAAAATATCCGATGCGCGGTTGAAACGGGAATGCTTGTTGCGCTATGATTTGGAATCGCGCGCTTGAAATCTTTTTTCTTCATTTTATGCAACGCAGTTTTGTTCAGCCTGGTTTCACCCGCGCTGGCAGAAGGCCAAAATCCCTATTTTGCACGGACCTGGCTGGCGGAAGACGGACTGCCCGACAATCGCGTGGTGGGTTTGGCCCAGACGGCGGACGGATATTTATGGGTCGCCACGCAGGGCGGAGTCGTTCGTTTTGACGGAGTCCGGTTCCAACGTGTCAGCATCGCTCACTCGCCCGATCTCATCGCCGGGACGATGCGGGCCATGCTGTTGGATCGGCAGGGACGGGTCTGGCTGGCGAAGGAGGAAGGCGGAACCTTGTTTTGCTTCGAGAGGGCGCAGGTGCGGATGGCAACGGCCGACCAAGGTTTGCCGAAGAACGAGACGCAACATTCGATGGCGATGGACGGCAACGGCGATCTGTGGGTTTCTTACAGCACCGGCAAAGTTGTCCGTTACACCCACGATGGCCGGGTGGATATCTTCACTAGCAAAAATGGTCTGCCAAGCGGCCTCGGCATCTGCTGGCTGGCCAGCGGTCGGGACGGGATCCTGTGGTTTGCCAAAGGTAGTCAAGTAGGAGTGTTCCGCGACGGTCGGTTCAATGTTTTGGAAAACTTTGGTTCACCGGCGTTACGAATTGCCGCCGCTCATTCCGGTGGTATTTGGGTTTGCGCCGGACAGCAGGTCCTGAAATTTGATGAAGGCGTTGAAACATTTAAGTTGGGGGAAATAATACCTGACGAAACAAGCAGTCATTCAAGTTATGAACCAACTGTGTTGTTCGAAGACCGCGAGGGAGCGGTTTGGGTGGGCACCGTTTCCGCCGGCTTGTTTCATTGCGATACCAATGCCGTTACGAGGGTTGAAGTTTCAAATCCGGCCATTCTCAGTCTAGCTGAAGATCGGGAAGGCAATTTGTGGGCGGGAACGCGTGGTGGTTTGAACCGGGTGCATTGGCGGTTGACCTCCATCATCAAGCCGCCGGAGGGCTTTCCGTTTCAAGGAGTGCAGTCGGTTTGTCAGGATGCCACCGGTGCATTGTGGCTGGTGGGCGAAAATGGCGTGCTGGTCCGCAGCGAGGGAACCAACTGGACCGTTCAATCTCCATCCGGTGATTCAGTTCAAGCTTTTGTGACGTGCGTTGCCGCCGATACGAACGGTTCCGTCTGGATTGGGGCCCAGCGAGGTGCGCTCTATCACTGGGCAGGTGGTCAATTCAAGGATCTCGGCCTCCAAGCCAGCTTGCGCCAAAAGTCACCGCGCGCGTTGCTGGCGACGGGCAATGGCGATCTCTGGGTTGGAACGGATTCGCCGGATGTCGTATACCGCATGCGCAGGGAAAAATTGCAGGCGTTCAACTTGCCGCCCGGCCGCCGGTTCATCCGGGCGATGGCGGAGGATGCGGCGGGAAATTTTTGGGCGGGGGCGTCGGACGGTTTGCTTGTGCGCGTGACGGGTGACGTGTTGGTCGATGAGACGGCCAAGTCATCTTCGTTGTCCATCCGCTGCCTGCACGCGGAGGCAAATGGCGACTTGTGGATCGGTTATGCTGGTGCAGGGGTCGGGCGGCTTCGGAATGGGAACATCACCCGGTTTAGCACCAGTCAGGGACTGCCGAATGATTATGTCGCCCAAATATTGACGGACAATCGAGGCAACGTGTGGTTCGCAGGCAACCAAGGGATTTTCCAAGTGTCCGAACGGGATTTTGATGACTTGGTCAATGGTCTGATCACCCGGGTGTGGCCGGTGATTTTCGGGCGCAACGAGGGACTGCCCGGATTGCAGGCAAGTTTTGATTATTGTCCGGACGCGCTGCGTTCTTTGGACGGCCGGCTCTTTTTCTCCATGCTTTCAGGATTGGCGGAGGTGCGGCTGGATTATGCCCGTCTGAACTATAAGCCTCCCAGCGTGTTCATTGAACGCGTCACCGCCGATAATCAAACATTCGCCAATTATCCAGATTTCAGCATGGCTTCAACTACCAATGGTGTCGCGCCGCCGAAATTGATCAATTCCAGCGACAAAGGCGAACTTCGACTGCCGCCGGGATTGCAGCAAGTCCAATTTGAATTTACGGCGTTGAGTTTTTTCGCTCCGGAAAATGTGCAGTTCCGTTATATGTTGGAGGGTCTGGATAAGAACTGGGTGGATGCCGGCACACTGCGCATGGCGAGTTACAGCCATCCGCCGCCCGGTCACTATCGGTTCAAAGTCATTGCCTGCAACAACGATGGAATTTGGAACAAAATCGGCGATACACTTCCCGTCACCTTTGAGCCTTTTTTCTGGGAGACGCTTTGGTTCCAGTTCGCCGTGACGTTGGGCAGTTTTGCAGTGCTGTGCGGTGTGGTGGTGCTGGTGGTTCGTCGCCGTCACCGGTTGGTGGTCGAGCGGCTGGAGCATCAGCGTGCTTTGGAACTTGAACGGAACCGGATCGCGCGGAATCTGCATGACGACCTGGGTGTTGGCTTGACGGAAATTGGTCTTCTGGGAGATCTGGCTGGCAACAGCAGCGAGTTGCCGCAGGCGGGACGCGAACGGCTGCAAGAGATCACCGGTCGGGCGCGGTCGCTCGCCGCCACGCTGGACGAAATCGTCTGGGCCATCAACCCGGCCAACGACACGTCGCAATCATTAGTGGATTATTTCTTTCCGTTTGCGCAGAAACTTCTCGGTCACGCCGGCATTCGCTGTCGTTTGGAAGTGACCGAGCCGTTGCCCGTGGGCAACCTGAACGCGGAGGAGAGGCATGAATTTTTTTACGCATACAAGGAGGCGCTGAATAACATCATCCGACACTCCGGTGCCAAGCAGGTGCAAATCACCATGGCGGCGGCAGACGGCAACCTAGCGATTCACATCACGGATGATGGCTGTGGTTTGGATAATACAGCCGTCAAAGGCGCGCACCACGGTATGGCCGGGATGCGCGAGCGGCTATTACGCTTGGGCGGACGCTGCGAAATAAACAGCCGCGCCGGCAGTGGAACGATGGTGACATTTGTAATTCCAGTTCAACCTAAAACATGAAGATAATCAAAGTTGCGATCGTTGAAGATGATATCCGGTTCCGAAAAAGTTTGCGTCGGGTTATTGAGTCCAAGCCCGGTTTAACTTGCGTTGCCGAGTATGGCACGGGCGCGGAGGCGA
Organism: uncultured Bifidobacteriaceae bacterium; assembly: GCA_964538105.1. Taxonomy (GTDB): domain Bacteria; phylum Verrucomicrobiota; class Verrucomicrobiia; order Limisphaerales; family UBA11358; genus UBA11358. The sequence continues at coordinate 4,628 of CAZIFP010000045.1, read as the reverse complement.
TTGAGCATATTCCGCACGACCTGCCAGAGGTGGTGCTGATGGATCTTAACCTGCCGGACTGTTCTGGCGCGGATGTGGCTGCGCACCTCAAGTCCCAACTGCCCGATATCAGCGTGGTCATACTTACAGTTTATAACGACGCGGACCATATCTTCAAGGCGTTGCGCGCGGGAGCCAGTGGTTATTTGCTCAAACAGGCCACCGCCGGCGAAATTCTCGAGGCCATCGCGGACGCCCATCGCGGTGGCGCGCCCATGACCAGCGAAATCGCACGGAAAGTTATTGCCGCCTTTCATGAACCCAAGCCGGCGCCGGCTGCCACGGAGTCGCTGGCCCCGCGCGAAATGGAAATCCTCGAGCTGGTGGCGAACGGCTATGCCAACAAGGAGATTGCCAACAAGCTGGCGATTACGTTGAGCACGGTCTGCTGGTATCTGCATGAAATTTACAAAAAGCTCCATGTGCAGAGCCGCGTGCAGGCAGTCAACAAGCTGCGCGAGACAACATCCCGCCACCCCAAATCCTGATTGCGCCGCGTCTGGATTCCGGCCGGGAATACGGATCCAACCCTATTGTTTTGAGGGGTGGAGGGATTTTACCCGTAATCTAACATTAAAGGATGCCTCCTGCACCGGCTTTTTTAGCGGCGTTGGCGTTGGCAAATTGCAAATTGTGAAAAGAAAAAATGCCCCGGCTTGGTTCGGGGAAAAAGTTTTGACGGCCTGTTTCCTGTTCTGTCTGCCGGCGGCCAATCTCTTGGCGGCGGAAAAATCGGACGCGGATTCGCGGGCTGGGGCGCTGCTCGCGCAAATGACGCTGGACGAAAAAATCGGCCAGATGGTGCAGGTGGATTCCAAGGCACTGAAAGGCACTACCGATGTGCAAAAATATTTTCTTGGCTCGGTTTTAAGCGGCGGCAGCTCCGATCCTCCGGATGGGAATTCCGCGCAGTCCTGGCTTAACTTTGTCACCGGATTCAAAAACCAGGCATTGCAGACGCCGCTGAAGATTCCGCTGCTCTACGGCATTGATGCCGTTCACGGCCACAACAACATTGATGGCGCGGTAATTTTTCCGCATCACCTCGGCCTGGGCGCGACGCGTGATCCGCAACTCGTTAGACGCGCCGAGCGCGTCACCGCCGAGGAGACCGCCGCCACCGGCATCCGCTGGGCGTTCGCGCCGTGCATCGCCGTTCCGCAAGACCCGCACTGGGGTCGCACCTATGAGGGCTACAGCGACCACGCCAAACTCGTTTCCGAACTTGGCGTCGCCGCGACCATCGGTTTGCAGGGCGAAAAATTTTCTAACGAGCCGGCTTCCGTGCTTGCCTGCGCGAAGCATTTCATCGGCGACGGCGGCACCGCCGACGGCATTGACGAGGGCAATACCGTTTGCAACGAGGCGACGATGCGAAAACTTTACCTGCCGCCCTATCGGGCCGTGATCGAAGCCGGTGTCGGTTCCATCATGGTTTCCTACAGCAGTTGGAACGGCCTTAAAATGCACGCCAACCAATACCTGCTCACCGACGTGCTGAAAGGCGAACTGGGCTTCCAAGGTTTTCTGGTCTCCGACTGGGCGGCGATTGACCAGATTTCATCCGACTATAAAAAAGATGTCGAGCAGTCCATCAACGCCGGGCTGGACATGGTCATGATTCCTCGTGGCGCGGGCAAAACAAACAACTATGTCGAGTTCATCACCGACTTAAAGGCGTTGCTGGCGGAAGGTAAGGTTTCGCAAGCGCGGATTGACGATGCCGTGCGCCGCATTTTGCGCATCAAATTCCAGATGGGGCTATTTGAAAACAACAGCACGGATCCCAAACTCACCGCTGTCGTTGGATCGCCGGAACACCGCGCGGTCGCACGCGAATGCGTGCGTAAATCGCTGGTGCTGCTGAAAAATGGAAATCATATCCTGCCGCTCTCGAAAAAAATAAATCATCTTGTTGTGGTTGGCGAAGCGGCCGACGATTTAGGGATTCAATGTGGTGGCTGGACCATTGACTGGCAGGGCCGGCGCGGCAACGTGACCCACGGCGGTACCACGCTTCTGGCGGCGATTTGCCAGACAGTTTCGCCGGGCACGCAGGTCACGTTTTCGCCTGACGCCAGCGATTTGAAAGGTGCCGTTGCCATCCTAGCTGTCGTGGGCGAACCGCCTTATGCCGAATATAAAGGTGACAGCAAAGATTTGAACCTGCCGGCGGTGGACGCGGCGCTGATCGCCAAGGCCAAAGTTGCGGGCGTGCCGGTGGTGACGATTTTACTTTCCGGCCGCCCGCTGGTCTTAAATTCCGCACTCGCCGACAGCGACGCAGTCGTCGCCGCGTGGCTGCCCGGCACGGAAGGTCTGGGCATGACGGACGTTTTGTTTGGCGATTGTAAATTCACCGGCAAGCTTCCGCGCATTTGGCCGTGCAGCGACGACCACATCGTTGGCACCGACAATTCGGATCCGCCGCTTTTTCCCTATGGTTTTGGTTTGTCGGATTGAATCTTATGAAAGCAATTATCAGGAAATCAGCATTTACTCTCTGTTTGCTGTTCGCGGCCGGGCTTGCTCAGGCTGAAACAGGAAATGTTGCGGTTCAAGTTCAAGTCGCCCCCGGCAAGAATTGGACGAACTATCCCACGCGCACGCTGGCCGCCTTGCCGGCGGTGGTAACCAGTCGGGCGGATTCGGACTTGGATCAATATGGCGGACTGCTTGACCGCAAGGAAAAGGCCACCGGATTTTTTTACCCAAAAAAAATTGGCGACCGCTGGTGGCTGGTTGATCCTGCAGGCGGCCTGTTTCTGCACAAGGCGGTCGTGGCAGTAAGGCCGATGGGCGGGACGAACGCGAACATTGCGTTCCAAGAAAAATTCGGCAGCGATTCCAACTGGGTTGCCAGCACTTCCGGCCTGTTGCATTCGCTGGGTTTCAACGGCCTCGGTGCCTGGTCTGACACCGAACGGCTGCGGCAGGCCCCGCAACCGCTAGTCTATACGCGCATCTGGGATTTCATGAGCAGTTACGGCCAGAAGCGCGGCGGAACTTATCAGCAGTCGGGACACATCGGTTATCCGAAAGACTGCATTTTCGTTTTTGACCCGGAATTTGAGAAATTTTGTGACAACTACGCCCGCCAGCTCGCCAAAACCAAAGACGATCCCTGGCTTTTGGGCCATTTCTCGGACAATGAAATGCCCTTCAAGCGTGAGGCGATCATCAACTATCTGCAATTGCCCGACAACGATCCGGGACACCAGGCCGCGCTGGAGTGGTTGCAGGCACGTCATGGTCCGCAGGCGACCGCCAAGAACGTCACCGAACAAGATCGGAAGGATTTTCTCGTCCTCGTTACGGACCGTTATTATCGGATCGTCTCTTCCGCCATCAAGAAATATGACCCGAATCATCTCTTTCTCGGCTCGCGTTTCAACGACGGCGAGCTGAACTTCCCCGAGGTTTTCAAAGCTGCGGGCGCTTATGTGGACGTCATGGCGGTCAACTATTACCGCACCTGGACCCCATCTCAGGATAAACTCAAGATGTGGTCGCGCGAGTCCGGCCGGCCCATCCTCATCACGGAATGGTATGTGAAAGGCGAGGACTCCGGACTATCCAACACCAGCGGGGCCGGCTGGATCGTTAGATCGCAACATGATCGCGGCTTGTTCTATCAAAACTTTACGCTGGGCCTGCTTGAATCCAAAGTCTGCGTCGGCTGGCACTGGTTCAAATATGGCGACAACGACCCGTCTGAACCGAACACAGACCCATCCAATCGCGACTCTAACAAGGGCATTGTCACATTTCGCTACGAGCCGTATTCGGCTTTGCTGGATGCGATGAAGCCATTGAACGACCGGGTGTATTCCTTGGCGGATTACTTTGATGGAACGGAGCACAAATCAGGATTGGACCCAAGTAATTTAAAGAAAACGCAAGCTTTGAATTAAGCCTCGTTCCATCAGTTCTGCTGCTTTCGGCTACTGTTCGTTCCTGCATGACCGGTCCGCGACTAGAGTGTTCCTTGGCCCCGCTGGGAAAATCCTTGGTTTCAGTCGGCGGAAGTGAGACATACGTTGGTGAGAGGCTGATCTGGCAGGTCACTCGGAATGTCCGCAGAATGATTTAGAATCGCTAGTTGGCATCTTCAGTGCTGAATAATGCCATGATGCATAAACATTCGACAACAATGGAAACGCCGTGGTTGCACAAAGGTTCGTTTGGGTCGCACCTCCATGAGGTTTTCGTCAAACTGCGGAAGGTGATTAAAGTTGAAATTCCAACTGGTTATCAGGATGAAAGCGGTTTCCACTTTGGAGTTAACCCTGCCGAAAAGAAGCCGAGAGGCCGTTAGACTCTCATTGATTTCATTAGGCTTTCACATGCGTTCCGCCTTATGCCCTTCCTCCAAGCTTGCCCTGCGGAGTTTCTCGAATTGACGGCGTTGTCAAGAAATTTGCCGTGTCATGGCCGGCGTAAAGTGCCGGGGCGTTGTCGGTGAACACCACCAGGTTTGTTTGGCGTTTGCGGTTCAAATTCATCGAATTCGCTGGCTGAATTGCAATTCGCATTAAGGGCGAAATTTATTTTGCACGTTGCAATATCAAGCCCACCGATCTGCCTAG
>CAZIFP010000044.1:0-14296 GCA_964538105.1 uncultured Bifidobacteriaceae bacterium | reverse complement strand
CGGATGAATGTCATGTGCCTGTGGGGGCGAACGAGCCAGACACGAAACGGGTGCGAAAGCATAACTGAATGCACTGATTTGTCACGCCGAAATCCAATTAAGGTGGAAGTGTGTTGGCGGCTCTCCATTTGGCGGTCCGGTCTGTGTCGCCTGCCTTATTGGCCGGCCAGCTTCTCGCTCAGGCATTTCTGATGGTTGGCGAGAATGTTCGCGGCCGCCTCGTCGGTCAACGAATCCACCCAGTCCAGCCGCTCGATGGAGGATTTTTTCCGGATCTCAAACAAGGGACAGGTGCAGGGATTGGTCAGGTCGTAGGGGCACAAGACGGTCAGGTGGATGATCTGTGTGCGCAACCAGCTTTTGGGATGTCCGGCCTGAATCATAAAGATGGCCCCGGTCCGTTTGCGTCATCAGAAAGTTTGTTGTGCATCGGCTTATGGAATTTAATAATCCAACAGCTGGCTGAATACGCCTATTTTCAAACCGAGTCGAGTAATTTTAGACACGAATGGCAATTTGGCGACGCAAGAGTGTAATTTTGCGGCGTTTTTGTGAAGCACCGCCCGCCATGCAGCCGCTTGGACGGAAAATTCGTTTTCCGTTAAGTGATGACGCCGTGTTACCCAACAACATTGGCCGGAAATATGACAAAATAGGGTGAGTAAGCTGATTGCGCCTGGGGTAGCGTTTACTTACTGGAGCCTTTTTGTTCAATGGCCGATTGTGGAAAATGTGCCTGGAAATTGTAAATGAAAGCCAAAACCAACCGGTTGGCCCTGCGCGTCAGTTTGATTTACTGTCTGGTCGCAGGCCTGTGGATTTTGCTCTCTGACCGGGCGTTGGTTGCCCTGGTGTCCGACCCGCAGACCATTGGCAAAATAGCCGTGTTTAAGGGATGGGCATTCGTGGTTGTCACCGCCCTGTTGCTTTTCTTCATGTTGAGGAATCAATTGCGGCGTTGGGAACAGGAGGCTGCCGCGCGCAGGCAGTCGCAGGACGCGCTGCAGGAACGTGAGGAACAACTGCTCCTATACACGGAGCACAGCCCTGCGGCCATCGCCATGTTCGACCGCGACATGAAGTATCTCGTGGTCAGCCGTCGTTGGATGGAAGATTACCATCTCGGTGATCAACCCATCGTCGGTCGGAGTCATTACGAGGTATTTCCTGAAGTTCCGAAACGGTGGGTCGAGATTCACCGTCGTTGTCTGGCGGGCGCGGTCGAGAAATGCGACGAGGATGCGTTCCCACTCGGCGATGGCACGATCCACTGGATCCGCTGGGAAGTCCGGCCGTGGTATAAGGCGGATGGCTCGATTGGCGGCATCATCATTTTCTCCGAAGACATCACCGAACGCAGACGAAAGGATGAGGCGCTGAGGGAGAGTGAGCATCACTATCGTTCACTGTTTAAAAACATGCTGAACGGGTTTGCGTTTTGCCGCATGCACTTTGACGGTGACCGGCCGCTTGACTTCACCTATCTCAAGGTCAACCCCGCCTTTGAAGCCTTGACCGGCCTGAAGAACGTGGAAGGCAGGAAAGCGTCCGAAGTCATGCACGGCATCCGGGAAGCTGATCCGACATTGTTCGAAAGATATGGCCGCGTGGCGCGCACCGGTGTCCCGGAACGGTTTGACATATATGTCGAGGTGCTGAAGATGTGGTTTGCCATCGCGGTTTACAGTCCCAAGAAAGATCACTTTGTGGCCGTGTTTGACGTCATCACCGAACGCAAACGGGCGGAGGATGAATTGCTCTGGAAATCAGCGTTCCTTGAAGCCCAGGTGGATTCCGCCCTTGATGGAATCTTGGTCGTGGACAGCCGGGGCAGGAAAATCCTCCAGAACCAGCGCCTGAACGAGCTTTGGAAGATCCCCCCGCATATCGCCGAGGATAAAGATGATGCCCCGCAGGTTAAATTCGTCGCCAGCCGGGTGAAGAATCCGGATCCCCGGCTATTTACGGACAAGATCGTCCATCTCATGTCACACCCGGACGAAGTCAGCCGGGATGAGATTGAGGTGGTTGACGGAACGTTCCTGGACCGCTACTCGTCGCCTGTCCGGGACAAGGCCGGAAAATATTACGGAAGAATCTGGACCTTCCGCGACATCACGGAGAAACGAAAACTGGAGGCACAATTCCGTCAGGCGCAAAAAATGGAATCCATCGGCAAGCTGGCTGGTGGCGTGGCGCATGATTTCAACAATATTCTGGCCGTCATCCAGTTGCAGGCTGATTTATTGAAGACCGAAGAAACTCTTTCCCCCGCGCAGTTGGATTATGCCGGTGAAATCGGCGCCGCCACCCAGCGTGCCGCCGCCCTCACCCGCCAGTTGCTAATGTTCAGCCGGCGCCAGACCATGCAGCCGCACGATTTAGACCTGACCCAGTCCATCAACGACATCACCAAAATGTTGCGCCGCACCCTCGGCGAAGAAATCCAGTTGCAGTTCAAATTTGCCATGCAGTCGCTCTTCATCCATGCCGACGCCGGCATGCTGGACCAGGTGCTGATGAACCTCGCGGTGAACGCCCGCGACGCCATGCCCAAAGGCGGCCGGCTCATCATTGAAACTTCCGCGGTGGAAATTGATGCAGCCGCTGCGGCACACAACCCCCCGGACAGATCCGGTTCATTCGTGTGTTTGAGCGTGAGCGACACCGGCTGTGGCATCCCGCCGGAAATCCTGCCGCGAATTTTCGAGCCGTTCTTCACCACCAAGGATGTCGGCAAGGGCACCGGCCTCGGGCTGGCCACCGTTTTTGGCATCGTTCAACAGCATCAAGGCTGGGTCAGGGTGTATAGCGAAGCCGGACGTGGATCCACCTTCCGCATTTATCTTCCACGGCTGGCCGCAATGACCCCGCAAAAGTCCGGACAACCCGCTTCCGACTTCCCGCGCGGCGGAAATGAAATGATTCTGCTCGTTGAAGATGATGCGTTCATGCGCGCCTCCGTTTTCAAGGCCCTGTCCAAACTTGGCTATGGCGTGCTCGAAGCCGCCAGCGGCGTCGAAGCCCTTGAAGTCTGGAAACAGGGTCGCGACAAAATCCATCTGCTGCTCACCGACCTGGTCATGCCCGGCGGAATCAATGGTAAGGAACTGGGCCAGCAGTTGTTGCAGGAGAAACCCGGTTTGAAGGTGATTTATACGAGCGGTTACAGCACGGAAGTTGCCGGCAGAGATTTTTCGTTGGAAGAAGGCGTCAATTTTCTTGCCAAGCCGTTTGAGGCATCCAAACTCGCTCAAACCGTCAGGAATTGTCTGGACGGCATTTGACCCCGGTCGGCCTGGCCATGAGCTGGCGGTCAAGCTGAACCAAATCCGGGAAGCATGAATCACATCAACTGCGCTTTGAATGTTTTCGATAGAATTCCATCCTTTCTTTGTCCTGGATTTGTTTCCGCCGAATTTGGGATTTAACCTTCAATAAGCCGCCAAAGCCGGTTACGGCAACGATTATTCCGAAGATCCAAATGGGTTTTCCATTTATTGCGACTCCAGTGACGCCAAGGATGACCCCGCCGATAAAAATCAAAACAGAAACAATTATCGCCTGTTTATATTTTTTCCGGGTCAGTTGGAAGGAAGACAAAGTTTCATTGCCATCAATTTTCTTCGATGCATTTAAAATCGTCGGAACGGCGAGCAGGATGTCGCAGGCCGGACAATTGAATCTTTGGCCAATCGCAGTTCGATTGACTTCAATATGCTGACCACACCGGCAACTTAGCTTGATTGTGTCCACACCCGATTCTTAAGAGACAGGCAGGGTGATGCCAGCAAAATTTAGCTTTGCCCATTGTGCGGTGCCGCGCGCCGCCCGCCTCCCGGTTGCAACCGGGAGGCGGACTCCAGCTTGGCGAGTTTTTACAAACCTGCCAAGCAGGACAAATAGAGAGATACAAGGGTCAGGGTGAGGCGGGGGGATTGTGGGAAACAATTAACCGCGAACCACCCCCAACACGCGAAGGGATTAATTCCAAAGCCGAGGACGGATCCTTTATGTAATGAAATCGGGGGGATAATTTCACCGATGATAAGTGCTTGATGCAACTGCATCCCATACCTAAGCTGTTTTTTAAACCAATTAATAATCAAGCCGAACCTCTGAATATGATGTCATCACTGAAACCGAAAATCGTCCAATTCTCTCTGATGTTGCTCGCGCTATCTACCACGGTCATCTATGCCGCAGAAGTTAACGGAGAAATGCCCGTTCCGTTGAAGTCGGTGGTGGTGTGGGATGGCGAAAAGGCAACCAAGGGCGCCGGTTGGTCCAACCCGAAAGGTTCCACGATCGGACCCCAGACCGCTGAAGCCCACAGCGGCCATTCGGCTCTCGAATTTAAGTTCAAAGGCGGAAGCGGTGATGAATGGCCCGGAGCGGGTTGGAACTGGTGTGCTTTCCAAACGGGGCCTTATGGCACTGACATCACTCCTTTCAAATACTTCACTTTTTGGATGAAAACCAAAGGCAAAGTCGTCGATCCAAAAATTAATCTGTTGTGCAATGGCCGGGTGTTCGACTTGCCGGAACACCATACCGAAAAGGTTTCAATCCTCAATTACTGCCCCCAGTTATTGGATGGTGACTGGCACAAAGTAAGCATTCCATTGGCGGACCTTAAACAACCAAAGGGTTTTGACCCATTGCACGTTGGTGAAGTCCACATGTTTAATGCCGGAGCAGGCGATGGCAGCTTCTTTATGGATGACATTGGCTTTGAAGATTAAACCGGCCCATTCTGGTCAACGGCGGTGCCGTTTGCCAACAGCGACCGCACCGAACCGCTGGCCGTCATTTACCGCCTTTGGCCATAAAGCTCATGCCCGCCATGAAGACCTTCATCCATGAACTGAAACAAACTCCGGCGAACCGAACCGCCTGACGCCAAGCAACGAAAATAATTGCCTTCAGCCAACCCTAGCCACCGCCATTCATAGCTTCGCAATTTTGTGCCTTCGCTGCTCAAGAAAACCGCCCGTCCGATCCGGTTTTTGTCCGGTGTCCCCCCAAAGAGGAAATGCGGGCCGCCGACAAATGCCCGGGAATGACCCGCCATGCGACAACATACGCCTCTTGCATAGTTCGGGAGCGGGGAGTAGTTTCCCCGCATCTTGAGTGCTGGAGAAACCAACGCCAGTGGGTTGATGCTCCTGTTGCTGGTGGGCTGGTTTGTTTTGTGTCCCCAGCATGCCGGCGCCCAATATCCCGCCGGGCCCCAAATCACCAAGGACGGCACGGCGGTGCTGCTGGCGGATTATGCCAGCGCGCCATTGTCGGCCCGTGGCGGTTCGCTGACCAGTCCGGTGGCGGCGATCAATTTTGGCGACCAGCTGGGCCGCCTGAACTTCCTGCGTTCCGAACCGGCCGGTGCGCCCCTGTCCTCCACACGGTTCTTTGTCTGCGACCAGAACCGCAACCTCTACATCTTCAACCGGTCAAACCAGACCTTCACCCCCTACATCAATTTTCAGGCCGTCTTCCCCAAATTTTACAACACCTCCGGTTACGCCGCCGGCCTGGTCACATTCCAGTTCGACCCGGCCTATGCGAGCAACGGTCTTTTTTACACCGTGCACACGGAAGACCCCACCGTAGCCGGTTCTGCCGCGCCCACGAACGGCGCCCTGCCCGGACTGAACACGACGGGCTACGTCACCACGACGGCGATCAACCCGCCGGCGGGCAGCGTGACCTGGGAGGCGGTGCTGGTGGAATGGCAGGACACGAACATCAACAACGCCACCTTTGAAGGCACGGCCCGGGAGATTCTCCGCGTGGGGTTCACCAGCAACATCCATCCCATGGGCGACCTGGTTTTCAATCCGCTGGCGCAGCCCGGCGACAGCGATTACCGCAATCTTTACATCAGCAACGGCGACGGCGGTGCGGGCGAGACACCCGGCGTCACGCAGACCATCCCGCAACGGCTGGACGCATTGCCGGGAAAAATCCTGCGCATCACCCCCGACGTCAACCTGCGCACCAATGACGAGTTGAGCGCCAACGGACGCTATCGCATCCCCTCCACCGGGCCGAATCCCAATCCCTTCGTCGCGTTGAGCCTCCCGAACCTGCAACCGGAGATTTACGCCTACGGCTTCCGCAATTGTCATCGCCTCAGTTGGGACCCGGTCTCAAATTCACTGATTGAAGATGACATCGGCCTGCATTCTTGGGAGGAAGTCAACATCATCCATGAGGGAGATAATTACGGGTATTCCGACCGGGAAGGCACCGAGGAGCTTTTTGTGGGAGGACCCGACAACGGTGAGACCGGCAGCCAGATAGTGCCGCCAGTCCCATTTCCCAGCCCCGATCTCCTTGCTGTGACCGGACTGGTGAGCACGGTGACCCCAGTCTATCCAGTCGCCGAATATAGCCACCGGGACGGGGATTCCATCAGCAGCGGTTTTGTTTACCGGGGCAAACTCATGCCGGCGCTTAACGGCAAATACATTTTCGGCGACATCACGACCGCCCGGTTGTTTTACTGCAACCTGGCGGACATGATTGCCGCCGATGACGGCAACCGCCTGACCCTGGCAACCGTAAACGAACTGCAGGTTGTATACAATGGCGTCAAGAGCAGGCTCTTTGACATTGTGTCAGACATGTATCATGCGAAGGGCGGCACCTCGACGGACGCGAATCCGGGCGGTTGTGGTGGCCTGAACACTGCTGGCAACGACCCTTATGGGGTTCCCTACGGCTGCGGCCGGGCCGACATCCGCATCGCTGAGGATGGCGACGGCGAACTTTATGTGTTGAGCAAAAGCGACGGGATGATCCGCGAGCTGACGGCGGCGCTGATTCCCCCGACCATCCAGGGTGCCGGCGTGACGAACGGGGTTCTCACACTGACCTGGCTGTCCATCAGCAACGATACCTACCGCGTGCAATTCAACGACAGCCTGGGCAGCACCACCTGGTCGAACGTGACCGGCGACGTGACCGCAACCGGACCGACGGCATTCAAAACCGACCCGGTCGGCACCACCACCCGCTTCTACCGTCTGGTCGCCTTTCCTTGAATTTTCTGCCGCAGCCTGGCGGCGGTGCCGTTTGCCAACAGCGAGAGCACCGAACCTCTGGCCGTCATTTACCGGGAACAGAAACAACTGACGCCCGCCATGAACCATTTTATCAACGCCCTGAAACAGCCGGTGCCGGCGGCCAATTGAACCGCAAGCTGCGGTCGGCCTTGAAATAATTCCTCCAGTTCCTTCAACTGCCGGAGCCAGGGGAAATGGTTTAACCACGACTCCCGTCCGCAGTAACTCAACGGTCGAACATCAGCATGACATACGCGCCGAAGAGCAGCAGGTGGACGCAGCCCAGCAGCACGTTCGTTCGCGGCAGGGAAAAGGTCAGGATGCTTGTCAGCAGCGTGAGCACCAGCATCACCGTGCCCACCGCGTCAATGCCTAGCACGAGCGTCCGGCCGGTGACCAGCGAGACTGCGATGACCAGCGGAATGGTCAGCCCGATGGACGCCAGCACCGAGCCCAGCAGGATGTTCACCGACCGTTGCAGCCGGTTGGCCAAAGCCGCGCGGATGGCCGCGATGGATTCCGGTGTCAGCACCAGCAGCGCCATGATGAACCCGCCGAGCGCGGGCGGCGCGCCCAGCTTGAACACGATGGCATCCAGCGGTGCGGCCATCTGTTTGGCCAGCAGCACCAGCGGCAAGCCGTAACATCCCAGCATCGTCGCGTGATAAAGTGTCGAATGCGCGGAATGATGCGCCAGCTCCGGCGCCGCCGCTTCCGCCGCCTCCTCCGGGGCCATGAAAAATCCGCGATGCCGCCGGTTCTGGACGAAAAGGAAAACCCCGTAGATACCCACCGACATCACGGAGAGAAACACCATCTGAAATTTCGAGAGCGTCGGCCCCGTCGTCGCCTGCGTGTAGTCCGGCAGGATGAGGCCCAGCACGGTGAGCGGCAGGATCATCACCAGAAACGCGTTCGCGCTTTGCAGATTGAAGCGTTGCTCGTGGTGGCGCAGGCCGCCCAGCAGCAGGGCCAGCCCCAGAAAACCGTTTAGCACCAGCATGACCACGGCAAACATCGTGTCGCGCGCGAGCGTGGGCTTGTCCGAGCCGGTGGACATCACGAACGCCACCATCGCCACCTCCAGCCCGGTGATCGCCAGCGTCAGGAGCAGCGTGCCCGCCGGTTCACCCAGCCGGTGCGCCAGGATGTCCGCATGACGCACAATGGCGATGGCCGCCGCCAGGATGACACCGCAAATGATGGCGAGCAGCAGCACCAGCAACACCGGTTGGTCCAGTGCGGTGGCAATCCAGCCGTGGCCGAGCAACGCCAGCGTCAGCGTAAAGACGGCCAGGGCGAGCGGCCATTCGCGCCACCACGGTTCACGGTTGTCAAACTCCATGCGGAAAGTTTTACCTCGTTCCGAAAGTTGCGCAAGTCCCGCCGCAAAAAATTACCGCCGCGGTTGTCTGCCTGAAGATTTATTTGATGACTGCCGGCCCGGTTCGCTAGGATGTCAACGCATGACTGTTGAATCAATGACTGAAGTTGTGGAGAACGTTCAGTCCATTTACACCATCGTGCTGGCCCTGGCCATCGCGGAGGCCTTCAACCAGGCGATCAAGGAGAACAAGCCGGAGATGGAAACGCACGCGACCACTGTCCGGCGCTGGTTCGATTGCATCCACCCCTCGCGGTTCGTGTCCCTGATAGTCTTTTTGCTGCTGGCCGCGCCCTTTTTTCAGGGGAACCAAAAGTTTCTGTATCAGCAATACATTGAGCCGTTGCACCGGGCCGTCCCGCCCGTCAGCATCAGCGCTTCATGGCTGAATTATGACTGTCTCATCTTCACGCTGCAGGCCGGATTGTTTTTTGTCATGTCACGCTCCCTCTCGGCGCGCCGCTGGCAGCAATTTTACGCCACCATCGCGGTCCTGTTGGCGCTGGATTTGGTCTGGGCGCTCACCGAGAAATGGCATGGGGCGGCCGTGCCCGCCGAATGGCTCTGGTTCGATGGCATTGCCGTGATCTTCCTGGCCGTGATCATTGTGCTGGACTGGTTCCTCATCCCTTACGAAAAAGACAAGGAACTGAACCATTATTGTTATTGGGGCGTGTCGGCGGTGGCCATACTCGGGCTGATCTACGGCTATTTTTACCAGCTTGACTACCTGATAGAATATTGAGCCTTACCGGGAACGGAATCAACTGACCCCGGCGATGATCAATTTCATCAACGCCCTGAAACAGCCGGTGCCGGCGGCCAATTGAACCGCAAACGACCGCCCGTCCTGAAACAATTCCTCCAGTTCCTCCAACCGCCGGACCTGGCGCAAATTTGTTTGACGCGCGCTGAAGAGATGGAATTATTTTGTCAGGTTGATGAACTTCATCTGCACAAGAGTCTTTTTCACGCCGGTTCTGCTGTCGGCTCTGCTGGTCGCGGTGCTGACACTGGTTCCCGGACGGACCCAGGCGGCGGGAACGTGGGTGCCGCTTACGAACACGGCGTCGGACAACATTGACCTCCTGCTTCTGCTGTCCGATGGCACGGTCATGGCCGCCAGCGGCGAGCCCGGAGCCGGAGGAACCGGGAACGCCTGGTATAAGCTGACGCCGGACACCAACGGCAGCTACCTCAACGGCACCTGGTCCACGCTCGCGCCGATGAATTATGACCGGCTGTATTATTCCTCGCAGGTCTTGCGCGATGGCCGGGTGTTCGTGGCTGGCGGCGAATACGGCAACGGCACCAATTCGGCGGAGGTTTACGATCCGCTGGCCAACACCTGGACCGTCACGCCGCCGCCGCCGGCGGGACAGGTGCGGTTTCACGATTCCATTTCCGAAACCCTGCCCAACGGCAATGTTCTGGTTGCCCCGGTCACTCCCGCCGTTTACGGCGGCACGGACATCTACAGCGTCAGCTCCAATGCCTGGTTCGCCGGGCCGATTCTCGCCAACAATAATTACTACCAGGATGAGGCGAGCTGGGTCAAACTGCCGGATCAAAGCATCCTGACCATTGATCCCTTCGGCACCAATTCCGAGCGTTACATTCCGTCGCTCAATGAATGGCTGCCCGACGCAAACGTGCCGGTGGAGATTTATGGCGGCTTCGAGATGGGGGCCGGTTTCATGCTGGCGGACGGGCGGGCTTTCTTTCTCGGCGGCACGGGCAACACCGCGTTTTACACTCCGTCCGGCACGACGAACATGGGCGTCTGGCAGGCCGGCCCGGTCATCCCCGACGGCATGGCGGCTGCGGACGCCCCGGCGGCCATGATGGTGAATGGAAAAATTCTTTGCGCGCTGACCCCGGACAGCGGGACTCCGACGAGCTTCTATGAATATGATCCGGTGGCGAACTCATTCACCTCGGAGGACGGTCCGGCCGGCCCGCTCTTTTATTCGATCTCGGACGAAATGCGGATGCTCGATCTGCCGGACGGGACGGTCCTCTTTGTGTCTGACGGTTCCCAGCTTTATGTTTATCAACCGGACGGTTCGCCGCTCGCCGCCGGCCAGCCGGCCATCAGCACACTGACAACGAATGTGGACGGCTCGTATCACCTCACCGGCACTTTGTTCAACGGCATCTCGGAAGGCGCCGCCTATGGTGACGACGCCCAGATGAGCAGCGATTATCCGATTGTGCGCCTGACCGGTTCCGCCGGGCAGGTCTATTATGCGCGCACCTACAACTGGAGCAGCACCGGCATCATGACCGGCACCAACATCGTCAGCACGGAATTCACCCTGCCGGCAAACCTGCCGGTGGGAATTTATTCGCTGGTTGTGACCGCCAACGGGAACGCCTCCAATCCCATCCAGTTCATTTATTCGCCGGACGTGCTGCTGGTTCCGGGAACCACTTTCACTTTCAGCGGACCGGTCGGCGGCCCGTTCAATGTGGCTGCCATCACGCTGGCCCTTACCAATGTCGGCTCGTCCAGCTTAAACTGGTCGCTCGTCAACACCTCGGCCTGGTTCAATGCTTCGCCCGCCGGCGGCACCTTGACGCCCGGCGGGCCCGCGGCCGGCGTGACGGTCAGCCTCAACACCGTCGCCAGCAACCTCGCGTTCGGCACCTACACCGCCAGCCTGCTGTTCTCCAACCTGGCCGACCATGTCGTGCAAAGCCGGTCATTCAATCTTCAGGTCAACCCGCCGCAACTGGTGCAGAACGGCGGGTTTGAGACCGGCGATTTCACCGGCTGGACCCAGTCGGGCAGTGTTGATGGTTATGAGAACATCGTCTCCGATCCCGCCTTCACCCACTCCGGCCAGTATGGCGCGCGCATCTCGCCCTATAATCTTTATTACCTGACCCAGACGCTGGCCACCACGCCCGGACAATCCTATCTGCTGAGTTTCTGGCTGAACAATTCCGACGGTGCCGGCCCGAACCAGTTCCTTGCCGGATGGGGTGCCACCACGCTCATCAATGAGACCAATGTGGGCGCGTTCATCTGGACCAACCCGCAATACCTCGTCACGGCCACGGGCACCAGCACCACGCTGCAGTTCGGCTTTCAAAACGTGCCCTACTATTTTGGCTTCGACGATGTCAGTGTCACCGCCGTCCGCCAGCCGGTCCTGCAACCACCGCTCAAGTCCGGCTCCCCGGTCAGCCTCACCTGGACCACGATGGCCGGCCTCGCCTACCAGTTGCAATCTACGACCAACCTCGCCCAGGGTAATTGGATCAACCTCGGCACCCCGATCACCGCCACCGGCGGCATATTGAGCACCAATGATGTCTCGCCCGCCGCCGCGCAGCGGTTCTACCGCCTGCAATTGCTGCCCTGAACCAAGGCATCTCTTTGAAAAAACCGATCGTTCAAACTGGCGACCAACGGTGAAATCGGGATGAAAACAGTCCTGGCTGGGCGTGTGCAATCCCTGGTCGTCCGCAAGGATCGGGGAAAACGACGCCAGCCTGCTGCCACATTGATTGCGGCGTGACCGGCTGGCGGCATGCCGTTTGCCAACAGCGACCGCACCGAACCGCTGGCCGTCATTTATCGGAAAAAGAAACGCCTGACCCCGGCGATGAACAATTTCATCAACGCCCTGAAACAGCCGGCAACGGTGGCCAATTGAAAGGACTTTGCCGCGCTCTGGCAACCGCACTTATCAATGCCATTTCGCTCGCTTAAATCATCCAGCCACCCGCCCGCCGGCTTGTAAGTGTTCCCTGTTTGTGCGATAACGCGGCCATGAATCAAGACGCCTTCATTGCCTGGGCTTTGGATGAGGCGCGCACCGTGGAAGAGCGCTACACCGTCGAGCTGCTCGTGGAATACATGATCGGCCGCTGGCACGTTCTGCACAAGACCGGCTACTGCGAAGATTGGCGGGTCCATGGCGAGCGCAACCGGCAGCGCCATTTCAACCCCGCCTATGTGCCGGGCTATTCCGCAGCCGACCTGCGCCATGCCGTCGAAGTCTGGCCGGAACAAAAAAGCTGGTGGCTCATGGCACCCTACCAAACCCGTCCCATCCGCGACGTCGCGGCGCTGCGGTTCTTTACGCAGTTGGAGGAAATCAAGATTGGCGGCAGCGAAGTCACCGACCTCAGCCCGCTCGTGGACCTGCCCAACCTCCGCGTGCTGGAGTTCAACAGCAGCACCTGCGAGGACTTCCGGCCGTTGGCCCGCGCCACGCAATTGCGTTCGCTCGGGCTCGGCCTGCAGATGCACTGGCCGGAGCTGGCCGGGCTGGAAAAGCTGCAGGAGCTGGAGACGCTCTCCTTGACCGGCAACCTGATCGCCCTGCCGCCCGGCCTGGTCTGGCCACGCGTCCGGCGCGGCGCGTTGAACTGCGCTCCGCTGGCCGTCCGTTCCGTGCGCGATCTTCCGCAGTTTCCGGCGTGTGAATTTCTCCACCTCGGCGGTGTCGAACGGCTGGACGGCATCGAGTCCTTTCCCAAGCTGCGCAACCTGACTGTCACCGGCGTGGTGCGCGACTTTGCGCCGCTGACGGCGCTGGAAAAGCTGACCTGTTTCAACCACAGCGGCGCGCTGCCGCTGGACGTGACACCGCTCGCCCGGCTGCCCCTGCTGCATTTTGCCGCCTTCACCACCCAGCACACATACGGCCAGGACAAGGTCCGGCCCCGCGACTACATGCCGCTGCTGGATGCGCCGCAGTTGCGCGAACTCCACGTCACCGGCTGCCCGCCCGTGGACGCCGAGGTGGCCAACCTTAAAACCCTGTTCCCCAAATGGGATGATTTGTTCCTGCGCCCGGAGCCGCGCCCGCTGCCGCCGCTCGAATTCATCGTGGCCCCCCACCTGAAACATCCGCGCGGCCCCGATCTCGCGCTGGAGCCGGAGGACAACGGCATGGTTGACGCGGGTTTGCGCGCCTGCGAAGGCCGCTGGGTCGCCAAATTCATCGAACGCCACGTCACCGCCAAGCTCGGCAACCAGCCCGAATGGGGCGAAGTCAAAGCCGAAGGCAAGGACCGGACTTTTTTCGCCACCATCACCTGTTACACGCTCCTCGAGAAATTCCCGGTCATCATTGACGGCCTGCGCGAGGCCATCGCCCGGCTGCGACCGGATTATGTGGGCACCTACATGATCGCCCTCAAGTCGCCGCAAATCGAGCCGACCCCGGCGCAGATTGAACTGGAAAAACAATTCCGGGAACAGATGGACAAGGAGGAATTTGAACACTACCTGAAGGAACAACGGGAACATCTCGATCGTCTTTACCGCCTCGATTTGAAGAAACAGGCCGGCGAGAAGATCAACCCCGAGGACTTTGCCGTGCCACCGTCCGAACCGTTCTCACCGCCGCCGTGGGAAAGCGAGGATGAGGATGAGGACGACAGCAACGACGGCGAAGGCGGCGTGGCCGTGAAAGAAAAGCCCGATCCCCCGCCGTCCTTTTTGGATGATGAACATCCCTTGGCGGACAAATACCGGATCATCGGCAGTGTCAACCTTGCGGAAGTCTGGGCCATCAGCCATGCGCGCGACCTGGGCATCTATCTGATGGGCCGCCAACCCGACCGCGAAATCCCTGAAGACCCGAAGTGAGGCCGGGACACCAGCGACCGCACCGAACCGCTGGCCGTTATTTACCGGAAGGCCCGGGTGTTGTTCCCACCATGCTCCAGTTTGACCAATTTAACATCTTTCAACTTTCAACCAACAACTCTCAACTGTTTAAGACCCCGGCGATGAACAATTTCATCAAAGCCTTGAAACAGCCGGTGCCGGCGGCCAATTGCAATTCCTTCTCCGCATCGGATGGGTAGAAGGTGGCGC
>CAZIFP010000043.1:0-14412 GCA_964538105.1 uncultured Bifidobacteriaceae bacterium | reverse complement strand
CGCCGATGAGCGTGTATGAAATGCACGTCGGCTCGTGGCAGAAAAAAACCGCGACCGAATCGTGGAGCTACCGCGAACTCGCCAGGCCGCTTGTGGAATACGTCACGCGGCTTGGCTTCACGCACGTCGAAATGATGCCGGTAGCGGAACACGCGTTTTATCCATCGTGGGGTTATCAAGTCACCGGGTTTTTTGCGCCGACCAGCCGCTTCGGCACGCCGGAGGATTTTCAATTTCTCGTCAACGCGCTGCACGAGGCCGGCATCGGCGTGATCGTGGACTGGGTGCCCGCGCATTTCCCGCGCGACACCTGGGCGCTGGCGAAATTCGACGGCACCGCCTTGTTCGAGCATGAAGACCCGCGCAAGGGCGCGCATCAGGATTGGGGCACGCTGATTTTTAATTTTGGCCGGAATGAAGTTTCCAATTTTCTCGTCGCCAACGCGCTGTTCTGGTGCGAGCGCTTTCACATTGACGGCCTGCGCGTGGACGCCGTCGCCTCGATGCTTTACCTCGACTACTCGCGCAAGGAAGGTGAATGGATTCCGAATGAATTCGGCGGGCGCGAAAATCTTGAGGCGATTGAGTTCCTGAAAAAATTCAACCACATCACGCACACCGAATTTCCCGGCGTGATGACCATCGCCGAGGAATCCACCGCGTGGCCGCAGGTGACGCGCCCGCCTTACATCGGCGGGCTTGGCTTCAACTTCAAGTGGAACATGGGCTGGATGCACGACACGCTGGGCTACTTCAAGCGCGAGCCGGTGCATCGCAAATACCACCAGAACGATCTCACATTCGCGATGCTGTATCATCACAACGAAAATTTTGTGCTGCCGCTTTCGCACGATGAAATGGTCCATGGTAAAGGCTCGCTCATCACGCGGATGCCCGGCGACGACTGGCAGAAATTCGCCAATCTCCGCACGCTGCTCGGTTATCAGTGGTTGTTCCCCGGAAAGAAACTGTTGTTCATGGGCGGCGAAATCGGCCAGCGTGCCGAGTGGAACGAAAACGCCCAGCTCGACTGGTGGCTGCTCGATGCCGGCCCGTTCCATCGCGGTGCGCAAAAATTCGTCGCGGACTTGAACCGGCTTTACAAAAATTCGCCAGCGGTCTGGCAGGCGGACTACGACCATGCCGGTTTCAACTGGATTGACTGCACCGACCGCGAGAACAGCATCTTGTCATTTTTGCGCCAGACGGCTGATGGCAAAAATCAGACCGTCGTCATTTTGAATCTCACGCCCGTTCCGCGTCCAAATTATCGCATCGGTCTGCCGCGCGGCGGCAAGTGGAAAGAAGCTTTGAACAGCGATGCGCAAATTTACGGTGGCAGCAATCAGGGTAATTACGGCGGAGTCACGGCACAAAACCATCCATGTCACGGCCATCAACAGTCGGCGGAATTCAATCTGCCGCCGTTGAGCGTGATTGTGTTTCAGAGCGAGAGCTGAACGACGCGCTCCTGAATCTGGCTGTTCCAGCGGTTGAAGTAGCCGAACAGCCGGTAAAGTTCTTCCAGTTTTGGCAAAATATTCCGGCGCGTGGCGGTGTCCGCAGTGACCCATTGCACATCGAGCGATTTTAATTCGCCCGTTAGCTGCTCGCGTAATTCGTTCAGCTTGCGTTGCAGGCCGTTCAGTTTTTCAACCCAATCCTGTCCGCGCTCGAACAATTGAACCTGCACGAGCGGCGAAGACGCCTTGGATTTTTCCGCAAGAAAATTGTCAACGTTCCGGCAACTGTTCGCCACTTCGGCGAACAAATCCGCGAGCGCATCGGGAATCTGCTGGATGTCCTTCGGCTTTGCGCCAAGTTCGAGTTCGATCAGGTGGAGCAGCCGCAGTTTCGGATCGGCCAGACAACTAAAGGCCGCGTTCAGCTCGGCATAGCGCCTGGCCACTTCGGCTTTTTCGGATTCACACGCATTGTGAACGCGGTCGGGATGCGCGACGGATGCCAGCGCGAGAAATTTTTGCTTGAGCAGATCCGCCTCCAGCCAAGGCCGACGCGACACATTGAACAAAGCGAAGTAATCAAGCACAACAATTAAGACCGTAGCAAAAAAAATCGAAAATCACAATCTGTCATTGGAGAAATCGACCGCGCTGCAAAAATAATAGTCGGCTTCACGTTTGCTTAAGGTTGGATCGCGTAAAGTGGCGGCATGAAAATTGCAAACCCATTGGAATCCAACTTCGCCGCAGCGGTGCCCGGAATCTTTTTAATGTTCGCAGTCGCCACCCACGCCGCCGACCCGCGCACTAACTCCTGGTTCACAATTTATTCCGGCCAATACGCCCGCATTTACACAAACAATACCATGCTGGCCAGCGGCACGGCACTGACAAGCTGGAGCAACGGCTCGCAGACGCAGTCGCTGCCGGCCTATGACGGCGTGCAAGAAGCTTATTCCTCGGCGGACTGGGTCTATGTCCGCAGCACCGGACTGGCCAGTTACAATATGGGGCCTTGGCAAAATGGCGCGTTTCCAAACCTGCCAGTGAACCAAAAGCTGCTATTCCGGTTTCCGCGCACCAATGGCGTGCCGGCAACCAAAACAATTTCTGGCGGCGGACAGATCGGAATTTTCGTGGACGGCGTGGCCATGTTCAACAGTTGGGACGCCTATACCTGGAGCACGGTTTCCAACGTGGATGCGCAAAACATCACCGGTTATTGGAACCGCGATGCCTATGTAAATGAAGGCGCCACATTTGACCCCGGCTATGCGCACCAGCAAAACACCGGCGTTTATCATTATCACGCCGACCCGATTGGATTGCGCTATTTGCTCGGCGATCATGTGGATTATAACGCCGCGACGAAAACTTACAGCGAATCCACTAACACTCCGACGCAGCATTCGCCGATTCTCGCATGGACGGCGGACGGCTTTCCGGTCTACGGCCCTTACGGCTATTCCAACGCGACGAACGCCAGCAGTGGAATCCGCCGTATGATTTCGGGCTACGTTTTGCGCAACGGACAGGATGGCACCGACAACTTGCCGTTGACCGGACGCGCCACCATTCCGCAATGGGCGGTGAGGCTCTACAATGTCAGCGCAAATCAGACGGGCGCGCCGTTCACGGGCATTCACACCAACGGCTGTTACATGGAGGACAACGATTATCTCGGCGACCTGACCAATTCCGCCACCGGCACCAATTATCAACAGGGCGTGGATTTTGACCTAGACGAATACAACGGGCGCTGGTGTGTGACGCCAGAATTTCCCAGCGGCACCTACGCCTACTTCGTCAGCATCAGCAGCAACGGCATACCGACATTTCCCTACAACATCGGACGTGGATTTTACGGCAGTCCTGCTGGTGGAGCTGTTTCAGTGATCACGGAAACGGTCGTGACCAATTTTCTTGGTAATACCAATTTGTTTTCGACGCTTAACCCGCCCGGCGTGAACAATGGAACCGTCACGTTGGCTTGGAGCACGATTGAAGGCGGCAGTTATCAAGTCCAAGCGACAACAAATCTATCCGATTCCTCGGCGTGGACAGTTCTCGCCACGGGAGTTTCACCCGAACAAATCGCCGGCAGCTACACTGACAAAACTTCGCTGCCAAGCCGCTTTTACCGCGTCGGGCTGGCTTCCGTCGCGAATTACGACACCGCAGGCACGACCCTTTTCGCCACCAACGTCGTCGCACCCGGTGGCAGCGCCAGCCGCGGCCAGACGGTCAGCATTACCATCACGCTGCCCAGTTCGCCGCCCAACCCGCCGGTGAACGCGCCGCTGCCAGGCGTCACGCTGACCAACACGGCTTCGCTCTGGTCAATCAGCGGCTCAAACATCTCGCATCCGGCCACGAACTCGGTCGTCGCCGTGTTCATAATCCCGGCCAACGCGCCCACCAACGCGCTAAATGTCGTCGTCACTTTTTCGCCGCCGCCGGGTCAGACGCAGGGTGCGACCTACACATTAACGGGTGGATTCACAATCAATTGAAATAAAATGAAACGCGCCCGGGAAAAAATCCTACTGTTCCCGCTCCTGCTCGCCGCCAGTGCGGGAGCGTCGGATCTGAACGTAGATTTTATTTCACAATTCGACGGCGCGCCCGTGGCCTTTGACGCCATAAAATATCAGACCGCCGCTGGGCAAAAAATTTCAGTCACAAGGCTGGATTTTCTCGCATCGGACATCGCGTTGCGCCGCGATGACGGAACTTGGATCGGCCAAACAAACTGGTTCGCTTACATCGGCACGCGCGAGGGCAAAACCAGTTTCATCCTGCCGGGAATTCCTGCGGCAGGCTACGACCGTGTGCGGTTTCATATCGGTTTGGAGCCGTCCGTCAATCGCCGCGACGCGGCGCAATGGCCGGCGGAGCATCCGCTCAATCCCGACGTGAACCATTTGTATTGGGGCTGGTCTCGCGAATACGTTTTTCTCGCGCTCGAAGGCGGCTGGCTGAACGGCGGTGAACTCGGCGGCTATTCGTATCATCTCGCAACCGACCGATCGCTGATGACGGTCGAATTGCCGGTTGCGCTGGATTTGCATTCCGGCCGCGAACTGCAAATCGCATTGAAAGTGGATAAAATCTTTTCCGCGCCAAACCTAATCCGGTTGAGCGACATCACCGACGCGACCCACTCGCGCACAAATGACACGCTGGCCGTCAAGCTCCGGCAAAATGTCGAGGGTGGGTTTGCCGTGGCAGGCGTGACAGACTTTTCCCCCGTCGCGGAATTGGTGCATGATGCGAACGTCGAGATCGCGCCAGACGCCACGCCATATCGGCTGACATTTTCACGATTTTTCCCGCGACCGGATTTGCCGCGCGACAATCCGCTGACCGTTGAGGGCGTGTCGCTGGGCCGACAATTGTTCTTCGACCGGCGGCTCTCGGCGAACAATTCGGAATCGTGCGCGAAATGTCATCATCCGAATTCCGCCTTCACCGAGCCCCGGCGTTTCAGCCGCGGCGTGGACGGCGATTTCGGCACGCGCAACGCGCCGGCTCTGGAAAACCTTGCGTGGAAAAGTTCTTTTTTCTGGGACGGCCGCGCGGCGACGTTGCGACAGCAGGTTTTGCAGCCGATCCAAAATCCTGTTGAAATGCACGCCACGCTGCCAAATGTCGTCGCCAAAATCGCGACGGACAAAAATTATTCTCAACTTTTCGCCGCAGCCTTCGGTTCGCGGCAAATCACCTCCGACCGGATCGCCCGCGCACTGGAGCAATTCCTGCTCACGCGTGTCTCGTTCAATTCCAAATTTGACCGCGTGATGAACGGCTGGGAAAATTTTACCGATCAGGAGCGGCGCGGTTTCGAATTATTCAATACTGAATACGATCCTTATCACGGGCAGTTTGGTGCGGACTGTTTTCATTGCCACGGCGGGCCGCTGCTGCAAAGCCAGGATTTTGCAAACAACGGCCTGGATTCGGCCTTCCGGGACTTGGGCCGCTACGACGCGACGCACCGCGCGGGCGACGCAGGAAAATTTGCCGTGCCTTCGCTGCGCAACGTGGCGTTGACCGCGCCGTATATGCATGATGGACGTTTTCAGACGCTGGACGAAGTCGTCGAGCATTATTGCACAGGCATGAAACGCAGCGCGACGCTGGATCCAAATCTCGCGAAGCATCCCGACGGTGGCGTGCCGCTGAATGACGCCGACAAACGCGCACTGGTTGCATTTTTGAAAACGCTCACCGAGGAAAGGTTTCTGGCACCAGCGAGACCTACAATTGGCAAAATAATTTGAGAATTTTTACCCGCTTCACTTTGTTTTTATAATTCATAGCAACAAACTAACGCACCATGACCAGATTTCTCAAAATAATAGTTGACTAAACAGTCTAATTTGCTAAATTTTCATCGTGCTTCGACAAAACACAGATTGAAGCGTAAAAAACAGAGAGTTATGGGACGCGTTAGTGATGCAAAACAAAGATTGATGGATGCTGTGCTTGATTTGATCTGGTCCGGCTCGTATGGCAGCACCACCATTGATCATATCTGCGAGAGGGCCGGCGTCAAGAAGGGCAGTTTTTATTATTTTTTTGACTCCAAAGCTGAATTGGCAGCAGAGGCGTTTGAAGATAGCTGGAAAGGAAAGCGCGTGGAGTTGGATGCGATATTTTCACCCACGGTGCCTCCGTTGGATCGGCTCCGGAAATACGCAGAATTTGCCTTTAGATTTCAGAGTGAAATCAAGGCTAAATACGGTAGGGTGCTGGGTTGTCCCCATTCCTGTCTTGGTTCGGAAGTATGCACACAGGACGACAAACTTGGAAAAACGATCCAGAAAATCATGGCTTTAAAGCAGAAGTATCTTGAATCTGCCATCCGCGATGCCCACGCAGCGGGTTTGGTTCATGCTCCCGACCCAGCGGCCAAAGCCCGGATGATTCTGGCGTATTACGAAGGTCTGTTGACACAAGCGCGCATTCAAAACGATATTGATTTGTTGCGAGAGACGGCCAATGGAATGTTTGCCATGCTTGGCGTGAAGGAGGAAGGCCTTATTGCAGCCTGAAGTGTTTTTTTGACCATATACTTTACTAATTAGACAACTATTAAATTAATCAAACTATGAATACGGCAAACGGAAATAAGAACAACGCAGAACAAACTATTGCCAATCGTTGCCTGCAATCTTGCAAGGTTTTGTTGACGGAAATCGAGCAGGCAAAAAACATGATCGTGAACGATTTTCATGAAACCTTGGATACGCATGGAAATCTTTTCCGGCTGGCTTTGAACGAAGCCGAGGCGCTGGCCTGGCAAACGGATTATCCGCACCTATTCTATCCGACACTGGCAATGGAAAGAGTTCAAGCGGTGGTTGCCTGGCGCGGGCGGCAGCAGTCACTGCATCGGCAAAATTCTGTTTTTGCCGAAGCCGCCTGACTGGCGGTGGATAAACCCAAGCAGCTTATAATCTGACCCCCATAATTATTTTATTATTATGAAACAACTATATTCATTTACCGCAGTTTCGGCATTAGGCATCAGTTTGTTAATCAACGGTTGCGGCCAAAAGACAACCCAGCAAGGGCCGCCACCACCATCGGTAACTGTCGCACCAGTTGAACAAAAAGAAATCGTCGAGTGGAGTGGTTTCACCGGGCGGACCGAGCCAATTGATTCGGTGGAAATTCGGCCGCGCACATCGGGCTACATTCAGGAAGTGCGCTTTCAATCCGGGCAGCTGGTGAAGAAGGGCGACGTATTGTTTGTCATTGACCCGCGCTGGAACCAGGCCGTGTTTGACCAGCGCAAGGCGGAATATGAACAGGCGCAGAGTGAAGCTGATCGCACGGACAAGCTTTTGACCAACAACGCCATTTCGGTCGAGGACGCCGGAGCGCGAAAATCCCGTGCTGAAGTGGCCAAGGCGGCGCTTGATTCGGCGAGGCTTGATTTGGAGTTCACGCAAGTCCGCGCACCGATTGATGGCCGGGTGAGCCGAGCGCTTTTGACGGAAGGCAATTATGTCAGCGGCGCGGCAGATTCAGCCTCGTTGCTCACAACCATTGTTTCCGTAGGCCCGATTTACGTCTATGCGGACATAGACGAAGACACGTTGCTGAAATTCAACGAATTGGTAGCCGCCAAAAAACTGGGAGTCACCGATGAAGGAAAGGTTCCCGTCGAATTGCAGCTCGCCGACGAATCCAATTTTCCTCACACCGGCTACATTGAATCCTTTGACAACCGGCTGGACCCCAACACAGGCAGCATTTTGCTGCGCGCAGTGTTTCCAAATCGCGACGATCGCATCGTGCCGGGATTGTTTGCACGCATCCGCATTCCTTTGAGTGAACGTCATCCGGCGTTGCTCGTGGATGAACGTGCCATCGGCACGGATCAGGCGAACAAATTCGTGCTGACCCTGACTGCCACCAACACGGTGCAATATCAAGCCGTGGAACTGGGACCGCTGGTGGACGGCAAACGCGTCGTGCGCTCCGGTTTGGCTGCTGGTGAAAAAATTGTGGTGAACGGCCTTTCCCATGTCCGTCCCGGAATGCCGGTGACGCCGCAGGAAGATGTCGCCACGGTTGATGGCGTTAAGATTGCCCAGCGCTGAATCTCATCACAAAGCAACCCGATTCAACAGCCATGAATTTTTCCCACTATTTCATCAAACGCCCGATTTTTGCCGGCGTGCTGTCCATCGCCATTTTTGTCATGGGCTTGCTGGCAATGTTCAAGCTGCCCATCGGCGAATATCCCGAAGTCGTGCCGCCGACGATTGTCGTGAAGGCGACATATCCGGGCGCAAATCCAAAGACCATTGCGGAGACCGTCGCTTCGCCATTGGAACAGGCGGTCAACGGCGTCGAAGGTTCGATCTATATGTTCTCACAGGCGACCGGTGACGGCGTCATGACACTGACCGTGACCTTCAATCTTGGCACGGACATTGACAAGGCGCAGGTGCAGGTGCAGAACCGGGTTTCGCAGGCGCTGCCGAAACTGCCGGAGGAAGTTCGCAACCTCGGCGTCACAACCACCAAGCAGTCACCCGACCTCACGATGGTCGTCCATCTTTTCTCACCAAACGATCGCTACGACAAGGTTTACATTCGCAACTATGCAACACTTCAGGTGAAGGACGTGCTCGCGCGAATTCCCGGCGCAGGTGATGTGGAAGTTTTTGGTTCAGGCGATTACGCGATGCGAGTCTGGCTCAACCCGGACAAGATTGCCGCGCGTAATCTCACCGCCAGCGATGTCGTCGCCGCCATCCGCGAACAAAACGTGCAGGTCGCCGGAGGTGTCATCGGCCAGCAACCCGTCAGCGACCCGGTTAATTTTGAAATGCAGGTGAATGTCAAAGGCCGGCTGGTCTCCGAGGAGGAATTTGGCAATATCATCGTGAAGACCGGCCCGAACGGCGAAAAGACTTTGCTTAAGGATGTCGCGCGCATTGAACTGGGTGCGGGCAGCTACGCCCTGCATTCGTTGCTCAATAATAAAACTGCGGTGGCAATTCCAATTTTCCAGACTCCTGGCGCAAACGCTTTGGAACTTTCAAAAAATGTCCGCGCAACGATGGCGGAGTTGAAGAAAAATTTCCCCGAAGGGTTGGACTATGATGTCGTTTATGACCCGACCGTTTTTGTGAGACATTCCATCGAGGCGGTCATTCACACTTTGTTGGAAGCAATTTTGCTGGTCGTCATTGTCGTCATCATTTTCCTGCAAACGTGGCGTGCGGCGATCATCCCGCTGGCAGCGGTGCCTGTTTCGCTCATCGGCACATTCACGATCATGCTCGCGTTCGGCTTCAGCATCAATGCGCTGTCGTTGTTCGGTCTCGTGCTGGCCATCGGCATTGTAGTTGACGACGCCATTGTAGTCGTGGAAAACGTCGAGCGAAACATCGCCCGCGGGCTGTCATCATTCGACGCGGCCAAACAAGCCATGACCGAGGTGACCGGACCGATTGTGGCCACGGCGCTGGTGCTGTGCGCCGTGTTCGTGCCGACGGCATTCATCACCGGCTTGACCGGCCAGTTCTACAAACAATTTGCGCTGACGATTGCGATTTCCACCGTCATCTCCGCATTCAATTCGCTGACGCTTTCACCCGCCTTGTGCGCGGTGTTGCTGAAGGATCATCACGCACCGAAAGACTGGCTTTCGCGCGTGATGGAAAAATCTTTCGCCTGGTTCTTCAACCCGTTCAACCGTGTTTTCGCCTGGGCGGGTAGTCAATATTCCACGGGTGTGGGCAGTGTGCTGCGCAAGAGCACCATCGCTTTGATCGTCTATGGCGGACTGGTTCTGCTCACCGGCTGGGGTTTCAACAAAGTGCCGACCGGTTTTGTGCCGACGCAGGACAAACAATATCTCGTCGCGTTCGCTCAATTGCCGGATGGTTCATCACTCGACCGCACCGAAGCGGTGATTCGCCAGATGTCGGACATCGGCTTGAAACAGCCGGGTGTGGAAGCGGCGGTCGCGTTTCCGGGTTTGAGCATCAGCGGTTTCAGTGTCGCACCCAACCAAGGAATTGTTTTCTTCACCCTGAAACCGTTTGAAGAACGCACTTCGCAAAACTTGAGCGGCCCGGCCATCGCTGCCGCGTTGAACCAAAAATTGAGCGTGATTCAGGATGCGTTCATGCTCGCCGTGCCGCCTCCGGCGGTGATGGGCTTGGGCACGATCGGCGGATTCAAATTGTATGTCGAAGACCGCGCCGATCTCGGCTACGACGCGCTCTATCAAAATCTGCAGAATGTCATCGGCAAAAGTTATCAGACGCCCGGCCTCGCTGGAACCTTTTCGGGATTCACCGTCAATGTGCCGCAATTGGACGCAGACGTTGATCGCGAGAAGGCCAAGACCCAGGGCGTGCCGTTGCAAAATCTATTCGAGACGATGCAGATTTATCTTGGTTCGCTCTATGTGAATGACTTCAACCGTTTCGGACGCACTTACGAAGTCATTGCACAGGCAGACGCACCGTTCCGCGCCCACGCCGAGGACATCACACGGCTAAAAACGAGGAATGACCGGGGCGAAATGGTGCCGCTCGGGGCAGTGGTTAAGGTGACGGAATCCCATGGTCCTGACCGCGTGATGCGCTACAACGGCTATCCGGCGGCTGAAATCAATGGTGCACCTGCGCCCGGCTTCAGCTCGGGCCAAGCCGAGGCCGCGATGTCAAAACTTGCTGCCGAAAATCTGCCGCGCGGCATGGCCTATGAGTGGACGGAACTGACTTACCAGCGCATCCTCGCCGGCAACGCGGCGGTTTACATCGGGCCGCTTTGCATATTGCTCGTGTTTCTGGTGCTGGCTGCTCTTTACGAAAGTTTCCGCCTGCCGCTTGCCATCATCCTGATTGTGCCGATGTGCCTGTTGTTTGCCATCACGGGTGTTTGGCTTAAGGGCAGTGACAATAACATCTTTACGCAAATCGGCTTGATCGTGCTCGTCGGTCTCGCGTGCAAGAACGCAATTTTGATCGTTGAATTCGCCAAGCGTAAACAGGACGAAGGCATGAAACCGTTTGACGCGGCCATTGAGGCGTGCCGTTTGCGTTTGCGGCCAATTCTTATGACTTCAATTGCATTCATAGCAGGCGTTTTCCCACTGGTCGTCGCGCGCGGTGCCGGTGCTGAAATGCGCCAGGCAATGGGCATCGCCGTGTTCTCCGGCATGATCGGTGTCACGCTGTTCGGTTTGTTTCTCACACCGGTGTTCTACGTCACGCTGATGAAACTTGGCTTCAAGAAAAAACCGGCACCGGCACCGCAACCAAATCCTGTTTTTCCCGGTTCAAACGCAGCGGCCACAGGCGTTGTCACTATTGCTCTGCTGTTTACCATCGTGTCGGCGAAAGCCAGTTGGCTGACCGTCGGGCCGGATTATAACCGGCCGACCAATTCTGTTCCCGCAAATTACAAAGCGGTTGAGTTCGGCAATTGGAAGGAAGGCCAGCCGCTAGATAATGTGCCCAAGGGAAACTGGTGGGAGATATTTGGCGATACAAATCTGAATGGTTTGGAGACGCAGGCTGTGGCGGCCAATCAACAACTCAAGGCCGCGGTTGCCCGGGTGGATCAGGCGCGTGATACCGCGCGAATCGCCCGCAGCGAGTTGATGCCCAGCCTGAGTTTGGATCCGAGCTTCAACCGGCAGGGTTATTCGCCCAACGCCAATCCAAGTTTCGGCAACATCACGGCAAACACCTTCAATGCGCCGTTGGATTTGAGTTACGAAGTGGATTTGTGGGGCCGTGTGCGCCGACTTTTTCAAGGCGCGCATGCCGAGGCGCAGGCCTCGCTTGCGGATTATTACAACGTCCTGCTGACGCTTCAGTCCGATGTGGCGCAGAATTATTTTGCGCTGCGTTCCCTTGACGCTGAAATTGCCACGGTTAACGGCACGATCGAGTTGCGCCACGAACAGGTGCGACTCGTGCGTAGCCGGCTGGAAGGTGGCATCGGCAGCGAACTCGACGTCGCCCAGGCTGAAACCGAACTGGCTAGCACTGAAGCCGAAGCCGCCGCGCTAGCGCACCGCCGCGATGAGCTGGAAAATGCCATCGCGATCTTGGTTGGCGAAAACCCATCAGGCTTCAAACTCACCGCATTGGACAATCCAAACTGGAATCCGCCGCCGCCGCAAATTCCCGCCGGGTTGCCGTCCGACTTGCTGGAGCGCCGTCCAGATGTGGCCCAGGCCGAACGCCAACTCAATTCCGCCAACGCCAAAATCGGCGTCGCCAAAGCGGCATTTTTTCCGGTGCTGACGCTCACCGGTTCGGCTGGATATTTAAGTGGTGACCTTTCCTCGTTGTTCAGTTGGGACAGCCGCACCTGGTCCATAGGCCCCAGTCTGTCTCTGCCAATTTTCACCGGCGGACGCAATCTGGCAAATTACAAATATTCGCTGGCGGCGTTTCAAGAATCGGTTGCACTATATCGTCAGCAAGTAATTATCGCCTTTGGTGATGTGGAAAACAGCCTGTCTGGGATTTATCATTTCGCCGTTCAAGCGGAGGCCCAGCAGCGTGCCGTCTCCAGCGCCCGCCGCGCCACGGAACTGGCCACCGACCGGTATCGTTCTGGCATTGTGGCCTACATTGAGGTAGTGGACGCCAGCCGAGACACGTTGACGGCGGAACGCGCCAATGCCCAGCTCGCCGGCCAGCGCCTGATTGCCAGTGTTCAGTTGATCAAAGCCCTCGGTGGCGGCTGGAATAATTCAGAGCTTGGAAATCTCGCGATTGCGTCAATCAAACACTAAAACGTAATATTTGACCGGGAGAATTCACCTCCAGTAAAAGCTCCAGTAAAATAATAGTTCAGCAATAGTTGATGGTTGCACTTAGGAATCACACTCGGAGTCTGCATGTCTGGTTTAAGATCGAGGTGGCAATCGCCCACCTTCTGCTTGGTTTGGGTGCTATTGTTCAAGCATGGCTTTAACTACGCGCCCGAAACCAAATTTTGTATGTTTAAAAAGCAGGGTGGCTTTTTTAACACTCTGGATGCGCGTTCGTCGGAAAATGTGTTTGAACTTCAGCGTTCCGGCAGCAAGGCGAGCAGTTTGGCTTTGACATATTCTCCGGCTTGCTGCGGGTCATAATCAATTCCAGCCCGCAGTAATTGTTTCATGTCCGAACAAAATCCCCGGTCGGCCAGATGCCCGTCCAGCAGCGAAATAAATTCTTCCCGTTCGGCGACGCTGCCTTCCAATTTGAGATAATGCTGAAAAGACTCGATGATCCGGGCGGGAGCAACCGCTGGTTTGGCCAGCGTTAGCGCCCAATACAGATCAAATAAATCCCGCCCGCGCCGTCGTTGAAACAATGCCCGCATCTTTGTTCCCAGCATTTCGTGGATGTCATAGCCGCAGACCTTCGTGCTGACCACCCTGTCCTGAAATGGAAATTCAAACGGGATTTTTATCACCGGAAGATGCGGTGTGCGTTCGGTGACATTGGCCTCCACCACAATCTGCAGGTTTGTTCCCGTCTCCACGAGGGACGGAATAGCGTAGGTCATGCGCAGCACGCGTGAGGGCTTGACTGTGTTGCGGATGGCCAGCTTGAGGTCTTCCCACACGGACTGCTTCGGTGTTCCCAGCACGCCGCTCAAAACGCGATTGAGCGCCCTGCGAATGTGACCTTCCGGGCGATCACCAACCACGACCAGATCAATGTCCTCACTGTATCGTGATGGCGGTGCGAGATGAACCTTGTGCAGCAATGTGCCACCGCGCATGGCAACCTGACTTTGCAGAAACGCATCATCGAATAACGCGACCATCGCCCGGCACAACAATAAATCCTGCTCGACTTGAATCTGGCTCGGCCATGGAACAACTGACTGGTGGGCGATGACATCCCGGCGTGTAATTGGTGCCATCATCGTTCAAACTCCACGGCGTTGTTAAGGATTTTCCACCGCTTGATTTCAGGAGCGTCACGGCGAGCACCCGGAACCAGCGGCACGACAATCAAATTCGACGGCAACCAATTCTCAACGACCTTGGCCAAGTCGGTCGCCCGTAATTTTTCCAGCACAAACCCCAACCGCTGCGCCGTGGTAGGCTCGTCTTCAATTTTCAGCACCCGCCGCAATTCAGCCGGGCGCATCAACGGCAACAACGGAGCGATGGTTTCCGCCGCCCGGCCAATGCCGCCGATCCGTGTGGCATATTGAACCAAATCGAACGTGGTTGCCTCCGGGGTGCTGACCTGCAACGGCGCATAGGCATTCGCCAGTGGTTGTATCGGCGTCTGTTCCACCGTGCGTTTCACAAAAAACTGGATGCGGATGCGACCAATCTCAAGGGGACGGCGCGGAATCTTGGTCATCACCTGTGTCACCTGCAATGCCTGCGGGTTTGAACCGAGTGAACTGGCTGCCGACTGAAGCGCCAGATAATACGGCTCACCCA
>CAZIFP010000042.1:0-14602 GCA_964538105.1 uncultured Bifidobacteriaceae bacterium | reverse complement strand
TCGGGCCGTAGCCGTCGCCCATGCTCGCACCGCTGGGCAGCAGCGCGTATTTGTCTGAGACGTAGGCGTAGGCGTGAATGCTGACGGCGGAAATATCGAGTTCGCCGCGCGTGGCGCGTTCGTTCAACGTCTGGATGTCCTGCAAAATGTGCTGAAAATGAAAACCATGCGTGGGGATCAAATCCTTCGCGAGCGCGTAAAACATGAAGGCGTCATCGGGGTCGGGCGAGTGGCCGAGCGTCAGAGTCGTTTTTTCCATCCGCGAAAATTAAACCACGCGGTGTGCGCTGTCACGACGAGAAGATTGAGATAAGGCAAAACCGTCATGGTTTTTTCATTGCCATCGCCAACACGACACGCACGCGCCACACCAACCCAACCACAGTTGATCGCCACCCCCTTTATTGATGCACAATACGGTCTGCGGACAAATCCAGCGGGCGCGTGCGTCGTATTTTCCCCCCAGCTCCCCACTTGAAACACAACCCAATCTACAACGCGTTCGGTTTAGCAAATGCAATGCCAAGAAGATGAAGTGTAATTTGCCTGCGATTCGGAGCATTTTCAAAAATGAACACGTTCGGAAGCTGCGGCTTTTTTGTCAGTGCGCACAAAATAATCCGGCAGGCGAAGGAATATTTTGTTTCTCGGCAGATGGCAGCCGGGTCCGGCAATTCCGGCTGAATGACCTTGACAGCATTCGCTGCCGCGAATAGCGTTCAGTTACCAACCCGAACGAAGTGATTGAAAACAATTCTTCCCATTCAATTATGAAAAAAATCCAACTCCTTATTTTGAGCCTGTGCGTGGTGGCGTTGATTGCAGGCTGCGACAATAAAAACGGCGGAACTGCGGGCGGCGAACCGCAAAAAAAACTGCGGCTGGCGTTTGTCGCCAACACGGCGGACGACTACTGGTCCATCGTGCAACTGGGTTGCGACTACGCCGCGCGACAGCTCGGTGACGTGGATTTGGAATTCCGCTTTCCCGCCGTGCGCACGGCCAAGGCGCAGCAGGAGCTGTTGAGCGACCTCGTCGCCGGCGGCGTGGACGGCATCGCCATCAGCCCGATTGACGCCGACAGCCAGACGGAATTTCTGAACGATCTCGCCGGCAAAACACTGCTGGTCTGCGCGGACAGCGACGCGGAAGAAAGCAAGCGGACCTGTTACATCGGCACGGACAATGTGGCCGCCGGCAAGCAGGCGGCGGAGTTGATCAAGGCCGCACTGCCCCAGGGCGGAAAGATTATTGTGTTCGTCGGTTACACCAATGCACAAAATACGAAGGATCGCGTCCAAGGCATCCAAAACGGACTGGCCGGCTCAAACATCCAGATCATTGACACGGTCGCGGACGACCACAACAGCACCATCGCCCAGAAAAACGCGGAGGATGCACTGGCCAAAAATTCCGACCTGGCAGGCATGGTCGGCATTTACGGCTATCACGGACCTTCAATTCTCACCGCCGTGCGCAGCGCCGGCAAGGCCGGGCAGGTGAAGATTGTTTGTTTCGATGATGACAGTGACACGCTGGCCGGGATCGCCGCCGGCGACATTTATGGCACGGTGGTTCAGCGGCCGTTGGAGATCGGCTGGCAGGCCATCGTCAACATGGACCGCTATCTGCGCGGCGACAAAACGCAACTGGACGCCGGAAAGTTCCTCATTCCTTCGCGCGCCGTCACCAAAAACAATGTTGATAATTTTCTGGACGAGCAAAAAGCCTTGTTCCTCAAATTAAAACAGCAGCGTCCCTGACCGCTGGTGCCTGGTGCTGGTTCTTTTCTGGTTAAGTTCATTTCCGGCATTCGCCTGCGGATGCCCAATGACACAAACCTGTTGCGTAAGCATTTGCGAAGGTGCCGCCTTTGGCCAGCGGGCAAAATGAGGGCAATTAAAAGCGCTGAACTCCTGCAAGCGCACTTGCCATTGCCAAGAAGGAGTTGCCGGTGTGGCGGAATGGCAAACCCACAGGATTTAAAAATGGTCAAATCGCTCTTTCTGACGACTGCTGCTCGCCTGGTCTTCAAAAATAAAGTTTGAGTCCTTGGACGATCCGCCTCCTGTCTCATTTTGCGAACAGATCGTCCTTGGTCCACATGATGCGGTCCGGTCCGGCGCTGTGGATTTCCATGTTCATGCTTGAAAGTTGATGGAAGAAAAATGGCGTGCCCCAGGCATCCACCAGTTCGCCGTTGTCGTTGACGCGCAGGCCGGCTTCGGGGTTGAGAAAATTGATATGCTTCGGATTCTCGCCGCCCAGCTGGCTGGTGATTTCCGGGTTGGTGCCGACGGGGTTGCCGCCGAACATTTCGCCGTATTGCCGGACGTTGCTCCAGGCGTTGGTCGGGTTGAGTCCGAGCTGGTTTTCCCCCCAGTCGTTCATCAATCCGCTGCCGTCCGAATCCACATCCGCAATGGCGACACGATAAAATTTCATTTCCGAAGCCGTCGGCACCGTCAACGTCGCATTCGTTCCTGACACCGCTTCCACATTGGTCTCCACAATCCAGTTCGTGCTGCCGAGGTTGATGATGCTTTGCAACAGATATAGTTTTCCCGGCGCATACGGCATCATCACCGAAAAATTGGTCGGGGAAGAAAACACGACCGGGATGTGGGGATAAGAATTGGAATCAAACGGAATTGTGCCAGCAATCGCCTCCTGCAAATTTGAGAAGCCGTCACCATCTGAATCACTATTTGGATTGATGCCGTAGGCGCTGTAAACCCACTCCCAGACATCGCTCATGCCGTTGCCGTTCAGATCAACCATCTGCCCAAAGGGTGCCGAGCGTGCTGAACAAAAACAAACCGAAAACACGCAGGCGAATGCGGGGTGCAACATTTACGCCGGCGGATTTTGTAACAGCTTGCGTTCTTTTGGCGGCAGTTATTCGGCTGGCATATACCCTGCATCTCACATAAACGAAAGTCAAGTGGCGCGGGGTTTCGGCAGTGGGTAGCGGTATGGTTTGAACATCTTTGGGATTATGAACATGACCGAACAACCCGAATTGCAAAAAGCATTTTCTAATTTCTTCCGCCTTGCAAATTGCTTTGGACTTTTTTGCCGGTGTCAGACTTGTTGTCCGAATTCCCAATAAACCGAAGTTTTCGTGAAGGACATTCCGCTGGCACGCAAAAAGCTGAAAGAGGTCGGAAGGTGCGAGCGTTTGTGAGCGCTCCGTGAAACAAAAAAAATGGCAACTAACTAATGTAACATGGTTGAGACACAGACCGTCTGCGCCTTCCAATTAAATTTAACCGGCGTCGAATATTTAAAGTATGACAACCGCGACATTAAACACCCCTGAAGCGAAGGGATTTGTTGGCAACAAAATGCTTCTCACCATTTTACCGGAAGAGGTGAATCAAATTCTCCGAAACAATTTCAACTCCATCATTGTTGATGTCCGCGAAACAAGGGATTTCATTAGGGGGCATGTTCCCGGAGCGATCAATCTTCCCGAAAGCAACTGGGGCAAGATCAGCGGATTGCAATATGACCTGACGATGATCGTTTATTGCTATTCGAACACATGTCCCCTTGGCCTTCAGGCCATATCGGAATTCGCCAGGCACGGTTATTCAGTCATTGAGATGGAAGGCGGATTTAAAGCTTGGAAGGAAAACAACCTGCCAGTGGAGTTCTAAAATTTATGGCCAGATTACGCCATCTGAATGAATTTACGGATTTTGAGGCGGTTAAATCAGCCTCAAAACCATCTGCAAATCGCAGAAGAAACGAGGTTGAGACAAGAAAGTTGTCACTCGGGCAAAAATTTCTAAATGAACTGACGCTATGGAGGACAGCTCTGCAAATTGAAACGTGCGGGGCAGATCGTTCCAGTCAAAAATAAAGGGGGCACAATGAAGCAATATAAAAATCCAATATGGTGGGATGTTGATAATGACTTCGCATGGAGTCACGTCAAGCTGGAGATGAAACGCGATTGGGAGCATGGGCCGCGTGGCAAAAAGCCAAATGCCAGCCGCAATACCGTCCGTGCCGTCAAGCAAGCGGGCGGGATGGAGGCAATTCCGCCCTTGGGCCGGCCGACGTTTGAAGAATTGGAACCGGCTTTCCGTTTCGGTTACGGTGCGCGGCTGAAATTTGGCGGCGATTATCCCGAGTGGGACAGTGATTTTGAGATTCGGCTGGCAGAAGACTGGCGAACCATGGATCCGACGCGAAAGGAAACATGGGAACAAGACCGCATGGCAATCCTTTATGGATGGAATTTTGAGGCAAAAGATTTGCAAGAGGCTGTAAACGTGTAAAACACATCAATCAAACCGTCGGATTTTATTCTGACGTTATGGTGAGAGGAATGATGTCATCATCTTGCGCATGCCTGCCGATTATTCCCACGGTTCATGACCGATCCAGAGCAAGGGTGTCTCCGTTGAGAAATCCTCACCGTCAGGAAACGCCGAACGACCCGGATGCCAGCCGACTATCGTCGTCCACGCCCGCGGCCTCAACCCTTCAACAGGTTCCTGGCTTTCCCAAGCCGCCGCTGGCTTGGAAGGTGCAAGCCAATGAACCTTCATATCTCCAATCGAAGAAATGGCCACCGCAGATGAAACATTGGTGTGTTGCTCCGCTTGCTGCTCCATTTGCTGCTGTGCCATGACACTGCAAGTGACAAACAATGCGATTAATAATAATGTTCGCTGAATTTTCATAATCCATCCCCGACCCGGACTCAAAGGTCTTTGCTGGGTTGCTCAATACTTGCAGCTTTAAGAATGCCACGCGATTTCAACCGGTTTTAGATGGTTTCCGTAGTCTGTAGGTTATGACTGCTGTGGTGTTGTGCAATCAGAATGCGATTTGCAAGGTTTCGGCCAGAGAAATAAGAAAAGAAGACCATCAACATTATTGTTGGGTTCGGTGTTAAGGGCATAACATGGCTTCATCGAAACCGATTGTGTTCGATTGCCAGTGCCACTCATAGAAACGTGGCTATTTATTATTGATCTTCAACCCGATTCGCATCTTTCCTACGACCACGGCGCCCACCTCTACGACCAGGCCATCGGCCTCCAAATCACCAAACATTCGCGCGCTGGATTTTAACGTGATGGTTCCGGTGGCGCGCAAATTCGCCGCGAGTTCGCCGGCAATTTCCGCCGAGCCAATATTCATGCCATCCGGCCATCGGAAATGGTTTTCCGCCGGGATGATGAGATGCGTGGCGGTCAGGCTGCCCTTGATCTCGGCGGTGGAATAAATTGTCAGCGAACGTTCGGCAAACAGCTTGCCATGAAATTTCCCTTTGATCACAACCTCGCCGGCGATGGATTCGGTGTTGAAGACATAGCCCCTTGGTTCAACCGTGAACCGCCCCTTCGTTTTGAAATTTTTGGCGATTGCAGTGGCGATGCGGTAATCGTGCATGTCTAGGTAACGGCTGCACCGCTTGCACATGGTGGACTCGGCGCTGGCAGGAACGTCCAGTTCCGCGCCGCACTCGAAGCAAATGATGCGTCGCAAATCCAGCGCGCGCGCGGGAATTTTCCGCGCCGGATTGAGCGCTTCCTGAACATGGAAATGTTGCCCGCACTTTTTGCAGTTGGTCGAGAACGCGGCACGCGGTTCCGACTGCTGGTGGCCGCAATGGGGGCAGGCCACCAGGACTTTGTCCTGTTTTGTTGCCGGCATTCAATGTAGGGTGTGCTGCTTGGCGGTCAACGCTTGATCAGTTCGGGACCTTTCGGCGGTTCAGCCGGACGAGCCGGCGGCGCGGTGGGCGCAACCTTGTTCGGATTGACTTCCGTTTTGCCGACGAAGGTCACGCCCTCCTCAATGGCGAGCTTGGTGGCGCGGATGTCACCAAACACCTCGGCCTTGGACTTGATTTCGATTTTCTCCTTGGCGTTGATGTTGCCGTTGACCTTGCCGCGCACCACGACGGACTGCGCGGAGATGTTGCCATTGATGACGGCGCTGTCGCCGAGGGCCAGCGTGCCGTCCGTGTTGATTTCGCCGTCGAGCTTGCCCTCGAAAGTCAGTTCGCCGGCGAATTTGATGTTGCCTTTGATTTCCACGTCCGAGTTCAGGACGTTCTTGCTTGCGTTCATGTTCGTGTCCATATGCTTGTGGTTTGTATGTTGATTCGTTTTTTGCCCGGTTAACGCCTGTTCAAAAAGAAAATTGCCGCGCCAACAACTCCGCCGAACACAAGAATGACCAGCCCCATGATAATGTGCACATTCATTCGCTTTCGCCGTTGGTCGGGTTGCAAATTGGGAAACAATAATTTGCTGATTCGCCGCGTCATGAGAAAACCCAGAATTGACAGTGCCCCGGTTGTTCAAACAAAAAATTGTTGCAACGCCGGCAAGCCTAAACCTAATGACCGGTGATCATCAAAAATATGCCCTGTGCCCAAAATGCGTGCCGCATTTCCACCTAACGAACAGCCGCTAACTGAAGGACACGCTCCGAACTCACATCCAGACGGTTCGGAACGTGCCCGAGATGGCCGGGAGGATAAATCTCCGGCCAAACTTTTTAATTACCGGTCATCTGTGCGGTGGTGGTGGCGGAATTCGCCTGGGCTTCCGCCGGCGCAATCCGGTTCACCACGTTGATGCCGTTGATTTCGTCATAGGTGAAGACAAGCTTGTCGTTCGGCTTCAAGTCGCTCAACTGGCCGTCCGTCTTGCCATTGATCACAATGGCGCAGTTGTCCGCCACGTTGAATTTCTTTGAACCGAACATCGCCTGGGCCTTCACGGTTTTTTCTCCGAGGTCAATCGCCGTCAGCGTGCCGGTGAACTCGATGCTCGTCTGCGCAATTTCCCGCGCCGTCGGCTTGCCGGCCGGGGTCTCGTAAGTCACCGTCACATGGTTGCCGGGATGAATGTCGGCAAAGGTGCCGGGCTTTTCATTGCGAAGCACCACTTTGCAATCGTCGGCAATCTGCAACACCTTGTCCAAGCCTGTCCGATGCACTGTCAGCGTGTGCTTGTCGGGGTCAATCACCGTGACCATGCCCTCGAACTGCATTGGTTGCTGCTCGACCTGGTCGGCAATCAGCACGCTCTGTGCATCTTGATAGCTCACCGTGACTTTTTCACCCGGACGCAGGTCGTTGACCGTGCCAGGACTCTTATCGAGCAAGGTATAGTCGCACGCAGCCCCGAGGTTGAATTGTCTGCTAAACACAAACCCTTTTATTTCGAGGGTGTTTTCCTTCGGGTCAACGGAAACAACCGTGCCCGTGTAACTTTTTTCCGGTCTGGCAGCCGTCGCCGTCTGGTCAGCCGACGCACGGATCACCGCCGTCGCCGTCAAAACAGCCGCACAAACTGCCATCCAGTTTTTTGATCTGATCGTTTTCATGTTATTCCTTTCGTTCGTTGTTTGCTGTGTTCCTTAAAACTAATATCGGATGCCGCCGCCGCCGGTGATTTCCCCTTGAACGTCCGGCGCAACGTCAAGGGCCGGTCCGATTTCGACAAAGACATCCACCGGCGCATTGTCGAACATATACGACACACCCACCGGAACCCGGATGCCAACCTGGTTGTCTTGATTGTTGTCGCGGAACCTCACCAAGCCGCCGACACCGAAGTAAACCGGCATGCGTCCGCGTGATACCGGTATCAAATCGAAGTTGTGCCACAAAACGTCGCTGTGCACATACAAATCCGTGTCATCGTGAGACGACCAGCCAGTCGCCCCGTCAATCGCCAGCGTGTTGTTGAACCAATACTTCAGCGACGCGCCAATCGGCTCGCCGAGAATGATGCCGGCACCCAATCGTCCGTCGTTACTGCTCGCAGAACTGTTTGCGGTCGTGGTAAAGCGTGTCGTTGTTTGCATCTCATCCGCATAAACGCAAAACCCAAACAAGGCGACCAGTGCTGATGCAATCAAATTTCTATTCATGGGTCGTATTTTGAAATGATCCAGAGTTCACGTGCTGACGCGTTTGCGGTTATTGATTGGTGCCCGCCGGGTTGTTCGTGTTGTTGGGACTCATGCCCGGATTTCTGCTGCTGTTTTGATTAGTGGCACCTGGCGGCATCTGGTTGCCCGCCGAATTTGTTGAGGCTGGTGGATTTTGATCCGTGGCATTATTGTTGCCGCAGCCGCACAGGGTTATTGACGCCAGTGCGATCATTGTCAGAAATATGGTTCTCGTTTTCATGGTTTTCATTGGTTTTAGGTAATAACGGTTTACCCGCCACTTTCTCTTTAGCGAACATTGTGCCATGACAATTAAGGTGGGATTGCAGTGTTTTACCTTTGAACACACTGCAACGTGCAACCCTGCGACTTCCCATTCATGCAGTTTGCAACAAGCCATTCTGACGCTATCAACCGATGCGAATAGTTAGCATAGGCATGTCATGACGAACCTCTGATTCCACCGTGCCGCCAATAAGAACCAGTAAGGATGTAAAACGTCCGCTAAACTTCGATCAACATCTGTTACGTCGGTTCGATGGCCTTTCTTGGTGGCTGTCTGAATAATCAGCTTTTCGAATTTCCTCCCTCCTCGTCATGGATTGGTTGTGGTCCAAACGCCAAGGTGCTTGATTACTTGGATCACGAGATGTAGCAGCCCGCTCGCCCCCCGCCCGCTACATCTCTGAAAAAAGTGCGCAACCACAATTTTATCCAGCACAATCCGCGCATCCTGTCGGGCCTTAACGACCATGCAAATTGTGTTTAATTTTTCCCCGCCGTGCGCAAATTGCAAAACAGAGAACGTGGCGCATCGCAAAAATGTTGATAAATGAAGAAAAAATGTTGGCAGAATTTAAGCTGAATAATCAGCGAGATGGGGCGCTGGCGAGGACAGCTTGCCGGCTGTAAACAAGTAAAATGAAAAAGAGGCAAGCCGGCCAAATCAAGACGTCCACTCACGTTTGGAATGACCTGCTGAAAAAACGAAGCACGACACATAGACATCTATGAAAAAAATAACTGTTCTGCTGGCCGACGACCACGCGCTGATGCGCGAAGGCTGCCGTATGATGCTCGAATTCGAGAAAGACTTCGAAGTGGTTGGCGAAGCGCGAGATGGCCGTCAGGCGGTTGAG
Organism: uncultured Bifidobacteriaceae bacterium; assembly: GCA_964538105.1. Taxonomy (GTDB): domain Bacteria; phylum Verrucomicrobiota; class Verrucomicrobiia; order Limisphaerales; family UBA11358; genus UBA11358. Next base: position 5,531 of record CAZIFP010000042.1, on the reverse strand, counting down.
CTGGCCAAAAAACTTCATCCTGACGTGGCGTTAATGGACATCGCCATGCCGTCGCTAAATGGTCTGGAGGCTACCCGACAGATTCACCATGCCAGCCCCGTCACCAAAGTGCTCATGTTCTCCGGGCACAGTGATGACGCCTATATCCAAACCGCCACCGAATCCGGAGCGGCGGGATTCATCCTCAAACAAAATCCCACCCAGGATGTGTGCCGGGCGATCCGGGAAGTCCACCGGGGAAAAACATTTTTCAGTCCCGACATCGTCCGGCATTTTGACCGTAGAAAACTGCCATTGCCTGGCTACGCAGGCGGACGCAACCCCAAGCCGGCCCGGCTGACTCAGCGTGAAATGGAAGTGCTCCAACTGGTCGCCGAAGGCAACGCCAATAAACAAACGGCGGCAGAACTCGGTATCGGCATCAAGACCGTGGAGAAACATCGCGAGCATTTGATGGAGAAGCTCGACATCCACCATACTGCCGGCCTTACCCGTTACGCCATTAGCGCGGGCATCATTGAGAACACTGTTCCATTGATCACCGCTCAAGAGGACGGCTGAACGATCACACTTTTCAGATTGCGGGTTGAGGTTTGAGCGGTCTGCTTGATAATAAGTGGCAGAGGCGGGCAATTTTAAGCACTGCCCCCCTTTGAGGCGTGAAAACGCATATATGAGACCATTCTCACAGATGCCTAGTGGGCTTACCTCCATCGTCGGAAGAAACACAGTAAGCGCATCCAAACTTTGGAGATCCGATTTCATTGGCCCGGTGCCTTTGTGCCGCTGGCACCGGCAATATGCAGCAGCATTTGTTCATCGGTCAGATGAATGATGGCCTGCAACGGGGCCCGGACGTTTTCGGAGCGGAGTTGCAATTCATCGCCCAGTTCGTTCACAACCTGGTTCAGAAGGTAGGCCACGAGCATCATCTGCAATTTATCTTCTTCGCTGGGAAGGATTCCCGAAGGGTGCAGTTTTTCACAATAAGCCTGCAAATACGCGCGGCTCACGGCGCGGTTCCAGTGCCGGACCCAAGGCTCGAATTTCGGCAGGTTCTCACCGGAAATGACGCCGCGTTCGGCCTGCTGGTGAAACCCGGCATAAGTCGCGTGATGGAATGAACGCAGCATCCGGGCTGCGTCCCTCAACGGTGAACGTTTGATGCGGCGCTCGCCGATGGGTATCGTTGAATCACCCTCAAAATCGAGAATCAAAAAATCCCGGCCGGTCCACAGCACCTGGCCAAGATGAAAATCGCCGTGGATTCGAATGCGTCCGGCGGCAAAGTATTGTCCGACGAGTTTGCGATAGTGCTGGAGGATCATCGGTTCCAGCTCAATTACGCGCTGGGCGACGGGAACCAGGTCCGGCGGCAAAGTTTTCATCTGTTTCCGCAACCGGTGCAGGTTCTGCAAGGCCAGGGAACGCATGGATTGGAACAGGCTCCGCAAGTAATGCTGCGTCATTGGTTCCACTGAAAATTTGCTGCCGGGCGCGCCGGACGCGAGGGCGAGGTGGAGTTCGGCGGTCCTCACACCGAGCAGGCGCGCGGATTCAAGATATGTCCCGACATAGTCCGTAACTTCAGCGGGTGTTGCCGGCGGCAAATGTCCCTGCGCGACCTCGCCGACTACCCGCTCATAATATTGTCCTATGGCATCCAGCGTGAATTCCCATCCGTTCTTGGCGTGCGGAACAAATTCCCTGGCGACGGCCAGCGTCATGTGCGAATCATCGTCACCGAGATATTCCAACGCACCCAGCACCGGCGGGCTGTGCGGAAAATTTACCTTGGTGAGGAAATGTCCAACTTCGAGTTCTGGATTGATGTCCATTCCGACCCGCCGGAAAAATTTCAAGACCAGCTTGTCGCCAAAAAAAATGGTGACATTGCCATCGGTGGTATTGTGGATGATCGGATCGGGCATGGCATCGCCGTTCAAAATCTGCCGTAATGCCGCAGTATGTGGCGACTCGATTTCGCCATGTGCGTTATGAAGCGGTTCACGGTTGCGAACCAGTCCGAGCAACGCCCTGGCAAAAGCTGGAACGGTGAAAGCCTCGCCCAGAACACCGTGATGGCTGCCATCCATCAAGGTCAGCTCGGCAATGCCGCTTTCACGCAAACGCACCGCCTCGTTGCCGGTGGCAAACGCCAACGGCAGCGCATACAGTTCCGGGTTGGTCTCAACATATTCGACTTGTAGAAACGCGAGCATGGCGTTGTCTTCATTCGGTCCCGGCACATGGAAACAATCTTTGACGGTCGCAAGCCTGACGGTCTTAGTTTTGGAGGGAAACCAAGGCTGGGACTTCAGGTAGCCGGGCAGGATCGCTTCAAACTTTGCTCGTGCTGACTCCGTAAAAATTTCCTGCCAGTCTTCGATGACGGCCAGTGACGGCAACGTCGTTGCTGCGCCTGCTTCGGCGGTCTGCGTTTCCGCGTTTGATTCGACTGAAAACCAGTAAAAATTGTGCGGGCCGAGTGTCAGCAAATAAGGCGCTTCTGTGATGGCCGGAAATTTCATACGCCCGAACAGTTCGATGGGCACCATTTGTTTGAAGGCCGACAGGTCCAGTTCCACTGGCTGGGCAAAACGCGATAGGTTGGCGACAACGAGAATGGTCTCTTGTTCGTGTCGCAGGATATAGCTCAAAATCTTGTGATTGTCTGGCTGGAGAAATTCGCATTTGCCCTCGCCGAGAGCGCGCCAGCGTTTGCGCAAAGCGAGAAGCCGGCGCATCCACCAGAGCAGCGAGTGCGGATTGTCCAGGTGCGCCTCGACATTGCACGCTTCGTAATGGTAGGCCGGGTCGAGTATGATCGGCAGGTAAAGGCTCTGTGGATTCGCGCGGGAAAAGCCGGCGTTTTTGTCCGAACTCCATTGCATCGGCGTGCGCACGCCATTGCGGTCGCCAAGAAAAATGTTATCGCCCAGGCCGATTTCGTCACCGTAGTAAAGCACTGGCGTTCCGGGCAGGGAAAAGAGCAGCGCGTTCAGCAGTTCGATGCTCTTGCGGTCGTTGCCCAACAACGGCGCGAGCCGGCGGCGGATACCCAGATAAAGCCGGGCCTGATTGACCTTCGCATACATCCGATACATGTAATCTCGCTCCTCGTCGGTGACAGTGGACAAGGTCAGCTCGTCATGGTTCCGCAGAAACAACGCCCATTGGCTGGTTTCCGGGATGGCCGGAGTCTGTTCAAGAATTTCCACGATAGGCAGGCGGTCCTCCATGCGCAACGCCATGAACAACCTCGGCATCAGCGGAAAATGAAACGCCATGTGACATTCATCGCCGCGGGCCTGGCCGAAATACGTCACTGCGTCCTCCGGCCACAGGTTCGCCTCGGCCAGCAACATGCGGTCACCATATTTCTCATCCACATGGGCGCGTAACGATTTGAGAAAAGCATGGGTCTCCGGCAGGTTTTCGCAGGAGGTTCCATCGCGTTCGTAAAGATAGGGCACCGCATCCAGCCGCAGGCCGTCCACGCCGAGGTCGAGCCAGAAATCCACCACCTTGAACATTGCGGCGTGGACTTCGGGATTGTCAAAGTTCAAATCCGGCTGATGCGAAAAAAAGCGGTGCCAGAAATAAGATTCAGCCACCGGGTCGAGCGTCCAGTTGGAAGCTTCAACGCCTTGGAAGATGACCGGCGCATCCTTGTATATGTGCGGGTCGTCGCTCCAGACATAAAATTTGCGCCAGCGGCTGCCCGGCTTCGCGTGGCGGGCGCGCTGAAACCACGGGTGCTGGTCGGATGTGTGGTTCAAAACGAGTTCCGTGATGACCCGCAGACCGCGTTTGTGCGCCTCACCTAGTAAAACCTTGAAATCGCCCAGCGTGCCATACATCGGATGCACGTCGCAGTAATCAGCGATGTCATAGCCGTCGTCCTTGAGTGGTGAAGGATAAAACGGCAGCAGCCAGACCGCAGTCACGCCAAGTTCCTTGATATAATCGAGCTTCTCCGTCAGCCCGCGAAAGTCGCCGGTGCCATCACCGTTCGCGTCGTAAAATGCGCGGACATGCACCTCGTAAATGACGCCGCTCTTATACCAGAACGGTTCCGGCCGGAGACCTTTGCAGGTTTGTTTGGTAGTGGACATGGAATTATTTTACCAGGCGGTGTTCGTTCGTTTTCTCGCGCGGATTTTCGACTAATTCGCGGAGCATCCGCCGCACGGCGGTGTGATTGCCGAGATAAAAACGTGCGGCAGTGTTGGCCACGCCGACTCGCACGGAAAAAGCGGTGGTCGGTAAGGCGCGGAACAAATCCTCATCCGTCCAGTCGTCGCCGATGCCAAGAATAAATTCCGGCGTCTGCCCCGAAAGCCATTCCAGCGCGGCGGTGCCCTTGTTGATGCCGGAGTTTCGCACTTCAATGACCTTTTTGCCCTCGAACACCTGCACGTCAATGTTCCGCGTGTAGCCCGTGAGGTCGTCGAGCAGTTCCTTGGCGCGGAGCGAGGCCTGCTCCAGGTCGGCGCGACGGTAATGCCAGGCGAGCGAATATTCTTTTTCCTCCAGCAACGCGCCCGGCAGGCGATCCACGAAAAGCTGGAGAATTGGGCGCACGCGTTCCTTCCAGTCATTGGTCATGGTTTTCAACATGTGCCAGTCCGAATTTTTATTCCGCAGCCAGACGCCGTGCTCGGCAATCAATGAAATCGGCAATTTTCCGAACCAGTTTTCGAGCGTTTGCCGGGGCCGGCCGCTGACGATGGTTACTTCGTTGGCCGGATCGGAACCCAAAGCCGCAAGCAGCTCCAGCAGTTCCGCATCCGGCTGCGCCAGCCTCGGCTCGGCGGCAAACGGCACCAGCGTGCCGTCATAATCCAGCAGCAGTGCGCGCCGATCCGTCGAGCGATATAGTTGGATCAATCCGTTGAGCGCCTTGCCCGTCAATAAACGCGCGCGGCGCGCGGCTTCCGTTTTTTGCGTGGATAACAGCGACTGGACAAAATCATCCGCCCAGCGAACCACGTTGTAACGCCGCAGCCGATCCTGCATCAGTTTGTTGCGCTTGATCTGCTCCTCGACGGGCATGGTGAGCGCCTGCTCCAATGTCTTCGCAAAATCTTCGCGGTGGAACGGGTTGATGATGAGCGCCTCGCCCATTTCCTTCGCCGCGCCGGCCATCTCGCTCAAGATTAAAACGCCGGTCTGGTCGGGGCGCGACGCGATGAATTCCTTCGCCACCAGATTCATGCCATCGCGCAACGGCGTGATGAGCGCCACGTCGCACAAACGGTAGAGCGGCACGATTTCATCGAAGGTCAGGTTACGGAACTGATAGACCAGCGGCGTCCAATGGACGTTCCCGAAGTCGCCCACGATGCGCCCGACCGTCTGCTCCAGTTCCAGCTTCATCGCCTGGTAACTGTCCACGCCGATGCGTGACGGGGCCACGGAAATGATGAACACCACCTTGCCGTGCCACTGCGGATTGTTTTTCAAAAACAAATCGTAGCCGCGCAGCCGGTTGATGAGGCCCTTGGTGTAATCCAGCCGGTCCACGG
>CAZIFP010000041.1:0-14738 GCA_964538105.1 uncultured Bifidobacteriaceae bacterium | reverse complement strand
GTGATGGAAAATTTCGCCCGGCTTCCGCACAACACCACGGCTTACTCCCGAAAATTGAGATCAAACCGGCGATGCTTGCATAACGCAATTCGTAATCCGCAGCACGTTCGTTTCTTTCAAGGCTTCCCTTCAGTGGCACCGGGGTCAAGACCTTGCGCTGCTGGAAGAAAATCCAGCAGTAAACGATGTTGAAACACACCCCAAGGAAATTAATCCATTGAACGATGTAACACAGTCGCATGAAGTGACGACAGACGGGTTGCTTGCGTCCTCCGGTGATTCGTTTCATAATCGAATCACCAAACATCACCATGTTTCCCTTTTCGGCATTGTCTGTTGTTTCGGGCGCGTCGCGCTGCGCGCCGGACGGGGGGAAGACTCTTGTATCGCGGCAAAAAACTTGGTGTCAAACCATCTGGTTGGTGTTGCTTGGCATGGCAGGGTGGTTGGTCACTCCCGCTGGTGCCGTGATCTTGTGGAACGACCCGGGGGCGTCATTGATCCATGAAAACGGACCGGGCTTGGATATTCTGGGCGGGGCCGTGAAGCGGGATGATTCGGCCAACGACACGCTCTATTTCAAATTCCACGTTGACCCGCTGTCGGATGAAGCCACGGAACCTTACTTTGCCGCGCTGGAACTTTACGAGGGTGACAACGAACGGATTGGCGTTGGCAATGCGCTGGAAGCATGGGGCTACAGCGCCTTTTTCAATTCCGAAGGAATGACTGAATCCAACCAGTTGGGCGGCTACATTGATCTGCACACGGCCAAACCTGATGTCTCGACCGGTGGCACACCGGTCAACTATCAACGCCCGCGTCGCGGAACCGGCGCAACCATCGTCTTCAAGGTGCAGTATGTCCCCGGTGGCGACGATCTGGTAACGGTATGGTTAAATCCCGATCTCGGGCCGGGCGCCAACGAGGCGAACCAGCCTGAAATTCTGGCGACACGTTTTAATGCCAACGCATCGTTCGATGAAATCCGTTTGCGGCACGGCGGCAATGGCGGCGGCTGGACCTTCAGTGACATCGCCATTGCCACCGCGTTCAACGACTTCGTGGATGTGAGCAGCGCCAAACCCGGCGGCGGCGAGGTGGATTTCAACCATGGAGTGCCATCGCTGCATTTTCACTCCTGGCTCAAGGAGCAGGGCTTGCCGCAAAGTCCTGCCCGCGCCTTGATCCAAACCCGGGAGGGTTATATATGGATTGGAAGTGACGACGGATTGGCTCGCTTCGATGGTTTGCATTTTACCGCATTTGGAAGCCAGGAAGGAATCAAATCAGGTCCGGTGAGCGCGCTGCTGGAAGACGATCATGGCGCACTTTGGATTGGCAGCACCGACCACGGCTTGAGCTGTTGGAAAGACAACCAAGTCACCACGCTCTCGACGCGGGACGGCCTGCCGTCCGATTCGATAACGGCGATGGCGGAAGATCCTGCCGGCCACTTGTGGATTGGCACGGATGCCGGGCTGATGACTTTTCAAAACGGACAGTTGTCGCCATTGAAATCGGCGGATTCGTTCAAAGGCCGGCGCATCACGGCACTCTTGAAAGACCGTCTGGGGCGGATGTGGGTTGGCGTGAAAGATGCCGGCGTGTTTCAGTTGTTGAACGATGAGTTTGTTCGCTTGAGCGGCGACTCTATGGATGAGCCGCTCAAGGATTCACACTGTTTGCTGCTGGATCAGACCGGACGATTGTGGATCGGCGCCGGCGAAGATCTGGTGTTGTGCCGCGACGTCAACCAATGGCGCCGCTATCGCATCCCCCGCGCCCAGGCCAAATCGCACATAAGTTCGCTGGCCTTGGAATCGGATGGAACCGTCTGGGCCGGATCCGCCGGTGGCGGCTTGCTCCATTTCAGAGACGGCAAATTCTACAGCCTTCCGGCCAACTGCGGTCTGGCCGGAAATCTGATTGAGTCATTATTGACGGACAGCGCGGGCCGGTTGTGGGTGGGCACCGATGAAGGGTTGAACTGCCTCGGTCGTAAGGGACTCTTTACTCTCAGTCAGGGTGAAGGCCTCGGATTCGGCGCTGCGCAAGGTCTGGCAGAAGTGAGCCCCGGAATCGTATGGGTCGGGAAACCGAACGACGGGCTTTACCGTTGGGATGGGAGAGGTTTCAACCGCCTCTTTGCCGCTGGATTATTGCCGCATGATTCACGGGTTACCGCCTTGCTGGTCACTCACAACGGCTTTTGCTGGGTGGCAACCACCAACAGTCTGCTGCTTTACAAAGATCCTGTTGCCGCGGCGGATGAAGTGCAGGCAATCCGCTCGGTGCCCAAAAATATAATTTCACTGGCCGAAGATCGAGACGGTGCCTTGTGGGCGGGAACACGGGACGGAAAAATCTGGCAGTTGAGCGAGGGCCAATGGCTGGAACCGGCCGGCTTTTCCCAATCCAATGCCGTCACCGCCATCGTGCCGCAAGCCGATGGCGCATTTTGGATTGGCACGGATGGGGATGGATTATACCGGCTCGCCAACGGGAGCTTCCGCCACATGGACCGCAAGGATGGTTTGTTCAGCAGCGCCATCCGGACGCTTTATCTTGACCGGCAAGGCACGCTTTGGATTGGGACCGCCGATGCCGGCTTGAGCCGGTGGCGTGAAGGGCAAGTGGTTAGCTACACGACGCGGGATGGTTTGCCCGACAATGACATTTCACAAATCCTGGAAGATGATTGGGGACGACTTTGGCTGGGCACCGGCCGGGGCATCGCTTGTATCCGGAAGAGCCAGTTGGAGGATCTCACCGCCGGCAAGATTCTCGCGGTCTATCCAAAAACATTCACCCGCGCCGACGGGATGTTGTCGGAGGAGTGCACCGGCGGATTTTGTCCGGCGGGCTTGAAAACCAAGTCAGGCTTGCTGTGGTTTTCCACCGCAAAAGGAGTCGTCGTGGTCGCTCCGCAGACCCAGCCGGTCGAAACGCCCATGCCTAACGTCGTATTGGAAGAAATTCTTGTGGATGGAATTCCGGTCGCCAGAAATTCCGTTCCGGCGTCCTTGCGCATTCCACCCGGCCGGCACCGCTTGGAAATCTGTTACACCGGCCTGCGCTATGATTCTCCGGAGACCATCCGGTTCCGCTACCGGCTGGCCGGCTGGGACTCCGACTGGGTGGATGCCGGGACAAGCCGCACCGCCATTTACAACTTTGTGCCGCCGGGCGAATACCAGTTCCGCGTCATCGCGTGCAACAGCGATGGCACTTGGTCGCCCAATAGCGCGGAACTGGCGCTGCGCTATCAACGCTATTTCTGGCAGTCATGGTGGTTCCTTGGGCTGGCGGGAGCCGGCCTACTAGTATCGGTTGGCGCCGCAGTCCGGCTGGTTGAGAAGCAAAAAATTAAGAACCGGTTGAAACGGCTGGAACAGGAGCGGGCGCTGGAACAGGAACGAACACGCATCGCCCGGGATTTGCATGACGAGATGGGGGCCAAGCTTTGCCGCATCTCCTTCTTGAGCGAACACGCGCGGCGCGCTAATATTGAGGCTACCGATATGCAGGAACAAATCACGTCCATCTCCGACGAATCGCGTGAAGTGCTGCATTCGCTGGACGAAATCGTCTGGGCGGTCAACCCGCAGAACGACACGCTGGAGCATGTGGCGTCCTATCTCGGCCAGTATGCCAACGATTATTTCCAGATGACCGGCATCGGGTGCGAACTGGATTTTCCCAGCCAGTTGCCGCCGCGACCGGTGTCATCCCATGTGCGGCATCATTTGTTCCTGGCCGTGCGCGAGGCGCTTACAAATATTCTGAAACATGCCGGAGCCAGCCAGGTCAAAATTTCCATCACCTGTGGCGGCTCGCAGTTTGAAATCTCGATTGAGGATAACGGCAGGGGGTTTGACCCGGCAAATATTCCGTCGCGGTCAAATCCGCCGGGCCGCGAGGCTGACCCCGGCAACGGCCTGCCCAACATGAACCGGCGGATGGCGGATTTGGGCGGCCGCTGCCAGTTGATTTCGTCGCCTGGCAAAGGCACAACGGTTAAATTCATCCTGCCGTTCAATCCAACCATCTGACAAAAATATGATAACAATTTCCATTGTGGACGACGAGGCGAAGCTCCGCCAGTCCATCGCAACTTTTGTGAACGGTTCGCCCGGGTTCAAGTGCGTGAGCAGTTACAGCTCGGCCGAAACCGCGCTGCAACATCTCGCCGACGACAAGCCGGACGTGGTGCTCATGGACATCAACCTCGGCGGCATGAGCGGCATCGAATGCGTGGAGCAGTTGAAGGCCAAATCGCCGGAGATGCAGATATTGATGCTGACGGTTTATGAGGACACCGAAAAAATTTTTCGCGCGCTGGCAGCGGGGGCCAACGGTTATCTTCTGAAACGCTCAAGCCCCACGAAACTGTTGCAGGCGATTCGCGAGGTGCATGGCGGCGGTTCGCCGATGACCAGTTCAATCGCGCGCAAAGTGGTGGCGTCATTCCAAAAATCGGCCGCCGGTCCCGGCGAAAAACATGGGCAGCTTTCGCCGCGCGAGGAGGCGGTGCTGGAAGGTTTGGCGAAGGGCTGGACTTATAAGCAACTGGCCAGCGAACTGGACATCAGCATTGACACCATTCGCACTTACATCCGGCGCATCTACGAGAAACTGCACGTGTGCTCGCGAACGGAAGCGGTGGCGAAGTATCTGACCAATTGACTGGCGGTTCGTTTGCCACCAGCTTTATTTCTGGACGATGGTGAAGTGGGGCGAGCTGTTTTTTTCCTCGTCAACGTTTGAATTGCAGATCGTCAGGCTGCCGTAGGTGTCTTCGCCGATCCACAGTCCGTGCCGCCAGTTCACGGCAATTCCGCAGTTCGGGATGTTCACATTATCCAGCACGACATTCGTCAGCGTGCCGTGGCCGTGGTCGCCGGCTGACGTGACGACGCTCAACCCGTCGGAAATGCTGTCCTTGATGCTGACATTTCTGATTTTCACGCCGGATATGCTGCGACGGTCCACGCAAAGCTGGAACGCGGCCCGCCAGGCCCGCCAGGGATCAAATCCGCCACACCGGACAAGGCTGCAGTCTTGAATCACCGTTGTTCCGCTGAAATTATTGTCGAACTTGTCATTGGAGGTTGGAAACGTCGTGCTCAAGAGGATGCCGCAACCCGACAAAATGTCAGTGAAGAGGGAATCCTCAATGCGATTGCTGTCGCCGCCGTAAATCGCCGCGCCGTTGGCCAGAAAGGTCAACTGCCCGGTGCAATGGCGGATGACGTTCTGGCCGGGCGTGAGCGTCTGAACCATGTGCGTGGCCGGCCAGATGGCAAAACAATCATCGCCCGTGCCGCGGGTGGTGCAGTTCTGGATGAACGAATTGCGCATGCCGACGCAAAAGTTGATGCCATCGGCCATCGTATCGCGCACACGGCAGCCTTCGACTACGAGGTTGCTGGAATTGTTGATCCACATGCCGGTTTTCGTGTGTTCAATCCAGATGCGTGAGATGGTGGAATTCGCGCCAAAGCATTCACCGATGCCGTCGTTGGGTTCGTTGTCGCTGCGATAGTTCAGCTTTCCGACGATGGCGAAGTCGGACAGGTGAATGTTTCCGCCCTGGCCGCAAAAACGGACGCGCCGGCTGGCGTTCGTGTATTGGATGTCGTCGCCGATGAATGTGGTGTGCCACATGCCCGCTCCTTGAAGCGTTGTGTTGGCAGGCAGGTCTATATCGCCGGTCAGCTTGTAGGTGCCAGCCGGAACCCACACGCTTTTTCCCTGCTTCCAGGCGGCGACAATACAATTTTTCACTGCAGCGGTGGCGTCCGTCTCGCCTTTGTTGTCCGCGCCAAACTGGGCCACGGAAAGTGAATTGTCCGGTGCCGCCAGCGGCGGGGCGATACTTTCCAGATCAACCAGGTCAAGGATGCAATAGCGGACATCATCGCCCGCTTTTTCCAGGCGGAGCACATCACCCGGTTTGACGGAAATATCCTTCAGGCGGACTTCATCGTAAAAATTTCGCGGTGCGCCCGCCGTGGGGTTGTTTGAGAATGGATACTGGCCATAAAGCCGCGAATAATGGGAAGTGACCGGGATTTTTTTTACGAAACTGCCGTTCTGATAAAAGTTGAGCGACGAGTCAAGTCCGCCTCCGGTGTCGGCATCGGGCAGGCTGTAACGCACGACCATGGCATTGGCGGCAGCTTGAGACTTGAACTCGACGTATTCTTTTGAATTGAGAGTGACGCATCTTTGCCCGGATGACTCCGCCTCCACCACATTCGGTCCATAATTCGGCCCTAAAACTTTGCCGGTGGTCTTCATATCCTCGGCCTCATAGGTCGTCCAGGGCATGTCCGCGCCAATGCCCGCATGGACGGAACCCGAACAAATCTCCAAGGAGAAAATGATCGCGATCCGGATAATTAAGGAGTTCATGGCAATTTCACTGCTTGGCCCAGCATCAACTATTGGCTCAACACATAGGTTAGAGCCGGGACTGACCGGCGATAGTCGCATGAATCGGGGACAGTTGCCGCCGTCCATTTACGAATGGTCTTTCGCAAGTCCGCCAAACCAATTATTGCCTGATGATGGAGAAATTGGTCGAACTGTTTTGGCTGTCGGCGATTTTGGAATGGATGAGGGTCATGCCGCCACGGGCATCGTCGCGGATCCACAAACCATGCCGCGAATCGGCTCCGAGACCGTAGTTGAAGATGTTCACGTTTTCAAGGCGGGCATCGGAAAGCGTGCCTTGTCCATGTTTGCTGCCCGGCCCAACCACGCTGAAGCCATCGGAGATGCTGTCCTTGATATTCACATTGCTGATGTCCAGGCCCGAAATGCTGCGGCGATCCATGCAAATCTGCAAGGCGGCCCGCCATGCCCAATCGTGGTCGTATCCCCCGCAACGGATCAGTTCGCAATCCCGGATCACCGTCGTCCCGCTGAAGTTGTTGTCAATGGTTCCACTCTCGTCCGCCGTTGGAAACGTCGAACTGATCAGGATGCCGCAGCCAGGGGAAATGTCTTTGAACAAGCAGTCCTCAATGGTGTTGTTTGCGCCGCCGTAGATCGCGCCGCCGTTCGCAAGGAACGGCAACTGGCCCGTGCAGTGGCGGAAAACATTTGAGCCAGGCTTGGGCGTTTGTTGAACGAACCCTTGGTCGGAAGCTGTTGGCCACATGGCAAAACAATCGTCGCCCGTGCCGCGGGTCGTGCAATTTTGCACCACCATGTTACGCGTATCCACGCACAAATTGATGCCGTCGGCGAGCGTATCACGCATCCGGCAGCCGTCCACCACCACGTTGCTGCAAACGTAAAACCACATTCCGACTTTGGTGTGTTCTACCCAGATGCGCGAAATGGTGGAATTTTGCGCGTCGGCACCGAAGATGCCGTCGTTTTGTTCGCTGTCATTCCGATAATTCAATTTTCCGATGATCGCAAAATCGGCAAGCTTGATGTGGTTGCCCGTGACTTTGAACCGCACCCGCCGGTCCGCCTGTCCATAAAGTTCCGGATCTCCGACAAACGTCGTGTGCCACATGCCCGCTCCTTGAACCGTCGCCTCGGATGGCAAAACGATGTCTCCGGTCAGCTTGTAATCCCCGGCCGGCACCCAGACAATCTTGCCTTGTTTCATGGCTTCTGCGATGCAATTCCTCAACGCCGCAGTATCGTCCGTTTCGCCCGTGCCGCCGGCGCCAAATTGAGTCACAGAAAGCGAGTTGGCAGGGGCGGCCAGGGGCGGCGCGACCTGCTCCAAATCAACCAGGTCAACGATGCAATACGAGGCGTCATCATCGGTTTTTTGCAACCGGATCACGTCGCCCTTGGCAAACTCCAGATTTTTCAACCGGAATTCGTCGTAAAAGTTTCTTGGCTTGCCCGCTTTCGGGTCGTTGGTGAACGGATAGTTGCCGTAGAGCCATGAGTAGCGGGACGTGACCGGAATTTTTTTAACGAGCCTGCCATTCTGGTAGAGGCTGATGGTCGAATTGACGCCGCCACCGTTCGGGGCGTCCGGCAGACTGTATCGCACCACCATCGCGTTGGCGGGTGATTGCGCGGTGAACTCGATGTATTCCCCCGCGTTGACGAGCTTGACGCATTTCTGGCCGGAAGATTCTGTTTCGACAAGGAATGGAGCATGCTTGGGGCCCAGAACCGTGCCCGTGGTTTTCATTTCCTCGGCCTCGTAGGTGGTCCACGTCATGTCCGCACCGATGCTGGCGCGGGCGGGCGATGAACACACAATAAGAGACAAAAAAAGGGCAAGCCGGAAAATCAGGGAATTCATGGTGCTGTTTGCAAGGTTTTGAGGTGAAATTTTTACCGGTATTTTACCAATGAGGTTTTCCCGGGGGCGCAATCAACCGATTGCCCCGACACAATAAATTTGTGTCCACGTCGGTTGGATTTATCAGCCGCTATGGCCGCAGCTTTCTGACTGATTGTTATGTTAAACCGGTCTCCCTTGTAAACCATGTAGAATTGCAGAGTTTTCCACTTTTTGTATAGGCGCGGGTTGATCACGACCTGTTTGTCATCTACCTTGACGCCGCCAAAACCCAGCACGGCCGTCATCCAGGCACCGCCGTTGGCCGCCGGATGCGAGCCGCCCATGAAAATGGTGCCAACAAAAACTTTGTATTTGGCTTCGAGGTCAATCTTCGCCGTTTTGAGAAAATACTGGTAGGCGAAATCAAGATTGCCGAACTCGGCGGCAACCATCGCGTAGGCGCAGGCGCTCAAGCTCGAACCATGCTCGGTGCGCGGTTCGTAGTATTCCCAATTGGCCTGCTTGATCGCGGTCGGGTAACGATCCTTGAACAGGTTCAACATCATCACCACGTCCGCCTGCTTGATGACTTTGGTGGGCACAGCCAATCCCTGACCGGCGCCGAGATATTCATCCGGATGAAGCTTCCGGGCTTTTAATTCCTCGATCTTGGCCTCCTTCAGTTTGAAGTAGGCATCAAATTGCTCGATGACGCCGGTTTTCGCATCCGGTTGGGGAACATAAATCAAGTCCGCCGCTTCCGCGAATAATGGCAATTCACTCGCAATATCAAGCTGCTTCACCAACGCCACCAGTTTGTCCGGGTGATTTTGCCTCAAATAGTTGACCGTCGCGTTGGCAATTTCAAACGTGGCCTTCGCCACCATGCTGGTGAACGCATTATTGTTCACCCGCTCGTGATATTCGTCCGGCCCGATGACATCCAGGATTTCATAGCGGTTTTTCTCCTTTTTGAAGTAAGCGTAAGAATAATAAAAACGCGCACATTCGAGAATGACTTCCGCGCCGCCTTCCAGCAGCAACGAGTTGTCGCCCGTCACCTTGAAATATTCCCACATGGCGATGGCCACATCGCCGCTGATGTGAACCTGCTTGTCGCGGAAGTGCGTGCGCAGGTCGCGTTTGGTGAACGGGTCGCCGATGTTGAAATAGGTGCAGGCGTCGTCGCCGGTCTCCTGGCTTTCCCAGGCGTAGAACGCGCCCCTGAATCCTGCGCCTTCGGTCTGTGCTTTTCTGCGCGCGCCGTCCAGAGTCTTGATCCGGTAGCGCAACAACTCGACCGCTTTCTCCGGGTAGGTGTGGAGGAAAAACGGGAACATGAACATTTCCGTGTCCCAAAAAATCGCGCCCTTGTAAACCTGTCCGGACAAGGCGCGGGCCGGAATGGAGTTGGCGCTGCCGTTGACCGGGGCGACAATCAGCAACTGGAAAATGCTGTAGCGCAGGGCAAGCTGGGCCTCGTCGTCGCCTTCAATCTTCACATCGCAGCGTTCCCATTTCTGCGCCCATTGGCCGTCATGCCGCGCCAGACAGGCTGCGTAGCCGTGCGACTTCGCTTCGCTGACGCAGCGGATGGCGGCCTCGCTCGGCGAGCCGACTTCGTCGTCGTCCGTAAAGACGGCAAAGAACTTTTGAAAGGCGTAAGTTTTGCCGCGTTCGGCGTTCAGCGTGATGACGCGAAGATTCTGTTTGCCGGCAGCCGAATTCGATTCTTTTCCGAAGTTAAGTTCGATGGCTTCCGCCACCGCAACACGTTTGCCGGTTTCATTCGTGACGCCGGAAACAGACAGAATGCCATCCTGTTTTTTTGGCGTTAGCTTTAACAGATGCGGGCCGTTCAAATCCCAGATGTTGAAATCAATGCCGGTGTGGATCGTCAGCTTTGCCTCCTGGTTGCAGGTCAGACTGAATTTAATGACGCCGAGATTCGGATTATCGGCGCTCAAAAACCGCGCGGACTGGATGCGAAGAGTTTTTCCGCGTGAGGCAAAAACGGTTTCCCGTTCGAAGACCGCGTTCTCAAGGTTCAAACTTTGCCGGTGGCTCTTGATTTTTGTGGAACGGACGGAAATTGCGCTGCCGTCCAGCGTGACCTGGGTGAAGCCGCAGTTGGGAGCGTTGACCGGTTCGCGCCAAGCATCGTCCACGCGGTCAAAAATCCCGGCGAGCGTGATGCCTACCAGCTCTTCCGGCCCGAATTCATCCAGCGTTCCCCGATAGCCCATGTAGCCATTCGCGATCTGGTAAACATTACCAGTGCGCATGATGCTTTCCCGGTCATTGGCAAACTTGCCGGTGCTGATTTTCCAAAGGTTGCTCATGTTAAATCAAGTCTGTCCTGCCCGCCCGCTGTCTTTGACGAACATCATCAGCACGCCGGCAATGAGCATGGACACGCCGCCCAGAACCATCATGTTGATGGAATGGCCGCCGAACCACTTGTTGAGCATCAAGCCCATCGTGGCCGCCGCAAGAATCTGTGGTATCACCACAAACAAATTAAACATGCCCATATACACGCCCATCTTCCGATGCGGCACAACACTGCTCAAGATGGCATAGGGCATTGTAAGCAGACCGGCCCAGGCAACGCCCAGGCCGGCCATGGAAATGAGCAACAGGTGAGGATCTTTGAACAGGTGCAGCGACATCAGGCCGAGTCCGCCGATAAACAGGCAAATCACATGTGTGGTCACGCGGCTTGTTTTTCTGGCGATGACCGGAAGGATGAACGCCACCAAAGCGGCCGCGCCATTATAAACCGCGTTCAGCACGCCCACCCAGTCAGCACCATCGTTATATTGCTTGGAGAGAGGATCGCTGGTGCCAAACTGATAGCTGGTGATCGCCGACGTGCAGTAGATGAACCAGGCAAACATGGCAAACCAGGTGAACAACGTGACCCAGGCAAGCTGTCGCATGGTTTTCGGCATGTTGTTCAGGTCGTAAATGATTTCCACCAGACCGCGCTTTATTCCGGCAATGAAAAGTCTGGCGGCAAGCAGTTGAAAAATGCCGTAAATGGCGATGCCGAACGAAAGGATATAGAGGGCTCTATCCCACGCGAAATGTTTTACGAAAAAGGTGAAGATCAGGCCGCCGCTCAATAAGGCCACGCCTGAAGAAAAATATTTGGAGGGATCAAGATTCAATTCGTCGCCTTCCTTGGCCGCGACATCGGTTTCCTGCACATTGAACGCCTCCTGTTCTTCCGGCGAGTATTCTTTAGTTGAAAATATGGTCCACAACACCGCCGAGATGTATATCAGGCCGCCGACATAGAAGGCCCATCTCACCGACGGAGGAATCAGGCCGGGCGGCGCGGTGTTTGCAATGTTGAGGCAGTTCGTCAGGATGTAGGGCAAAAGCGAACCGACGATGGATGCGGTACCGATGAAAAATGTCTGGACGGCAAACCCCTTGGTTTTTTGTTCGTCCGGCAACATGTCACCAACAAACGCCCGCATGGGTTGCATGGTGATGTTGATGGAGCCGTCGAGCATCCACAACATGCCGGCGGCGACCCAGACCGTGGGCGAGTTGGGCATGATCAACAAAGCCAGTGACGCCAAAATGGCTCCCAACAGAAAATAAGGTTTGCGACGACCCAAACGATTCCAGGTCCGGTCGCTCATGTAGCCAATGATCGGCTGGAGAAGCAGTCCGGAAACCGGCGCGGCGATCCACAACGCCGGAATATCGTCCTGCTTCGCCCCAAGGGTTTCAAAAATCCGGCTCAGATTGCTGTTCTGCAAGGCAAAACCAAACTGGATGCCGATGTAGCCGAAACTCATGTTCCAGAGCTGCCAGAAATTTAACAGCGGCTTTTTTTTCATATTGATATGGTTCAAGGTTGTTCTGGCAGCGGACTAGCATCCAACCGGTTTCGACCGGATGAATTGATTTATTTTCTCCACGGTGATTTCCGAAAGATCCTCAACCACGACATCGGCGCCATTGGTTTTTAATTCATGGGCGTTGTTTTCGCGGGCCACCCCGATCACCAGGCAGAAACCGCCTTTCAATCCAGCCTGAACCCCGGAAACCGCATCTTCAACAATGACCGCCCGCTGATGTTTGACTCCAAGGTTGTCGCTTGCCGTCGCAAAAATGTCGGGCTCAGGCTTGCCTTTTAAGCCGAGTTCCGCAGAAACCACGCCATCAACCCTTGTTTCAAACAGGCCGGTGATTCCCGCCTTTTCAAGAATCAGCGCGCAATTTTTGCTGGAGGTGGCAACTCCGACCTTGACGCCGGATTTCAGTAATTCCTGGATCAGTTTTATGGTGGAATCATAAACCTCCACCCCGTCCGCTTCGAGCACCTTGTTGAAAAATTCGTTCTTCCGGTTCCCCAAACCGCAGACCGTTTCCTTTCGAGGTTCGTCTTCCGGATCGCCGAAAGGAATGATTATTCCGCGTGATTTCAAAAAGGTTTCCACACCTTTATATCTTGGCCGGCCATCTACAAACGACAAATAATCCCCCGCATGGGTGAATTCGCCAAAAGGTTCGCGGTATTCTTTTTCTCGAAAGTGGAGATACTCATCAAACATTTTTTTCCAAGCCAGCGAATGGACGACGGCCGTTTTGGTGATGACGCCATCCATGTCAAAAATAACCGCATCAAAATTCAACATATCTTCATCTTTCCACCACCGTTGATACTGGCTCCGACAAGGCTGCGTGATCAGTTGAATCCGCGAATTCCGTTCATGCATGCAAAATGCGGGAATTGGAATTTTCAACTCGTCAGGGCTATTCGTAACGGAAAGCTATGGCGTCGTCAAACACACGAAATACAATGCGCCGTTTAGTCGGGCTATTTTCCAAGAATGACAACGCATTATTCTGCTGCGGTGCTGGCTTGCACGCTGTCACGATCCGGGCTGCTGATGGGATCGCTCGATATTACCGCGGAGTATGAAGTTGGGAGACTGACGCCCGAACCAAAAACCCCGTAGAACTGTCCCCAAGTGAGCGCGCTCGGCTTTGAAGGCGCAGAATGACCGTCCACATAAACAATGTTCACGCGGTCACTGTGTTTTGCGTAAGAGGTCTGAAGACGGGAATTGAAATCATTTGCTATGGGTGCGTTGGGGCCGGATCCCCCCGCCCATACCGAATCCAGCCAGGCGGACTGTTGAGCCGAGGTGACGGGATTATCTGTGCCGCTGACATCAGTAATGGCCACGGTGTCTGACGGCCTTGTGACGAAAGAAGCTTTGAATGGTTTATAACCTTGCATAATTCCTGCTTGAGGCCCATCGAGTGCAACAGCACCGAAAACGCCGCAGCAATTGAATCCATAGGAAAGCAAGCCGGTGATGCTCGGATCGAAGTTTCCAGGCTCACTGGAGTAAGTCAGCCCGCGCTTCCGTTTGGGGCAGACCCAGACACCGGGATTGGGGATATAATTTGCCATCATCGGAGCCGGCGTATTTGGCTGCCAAGCACCTGGACCGGTGGCGCTGGTGCCATAAAACCATTCTGTTGCACCGAGCTTTCCGCGCGAGTTTTTGTAGGTCGCCGGCTGCGTGTCCCACGGATTCGGTGCCGGGAAAATATCGGTGTTGTCACCCGCATACATCGTGAACCCGAGTGCAAACTGCTTGGTGTTGCTCAAGCAGGCGATGGCCATCCCACGGTCTTTTGCCTTGCTCAAAGCCGGCAGCAGCATGGCCGCCAAAATGGCGATAATCGCAATGACAACGAGCAGCTCGATCAAGGTGAACGCCGATTTTACGAATTGGCCGGCAGCGCCGCTCGCAGAATTCCGCAAGACATGCCCTGACAATTTGTTCTTGTCGGATTCGGACGATTTCATCCAGACGGTATTTTCAAGATTCATAATGTTTGTCCTTTGCAAGGCCATTCCCGGCTTTCCAGGCCGGAGACATCTGACGGACTCCCAAAGGAACTGGTGACGCTTTTAACTTAACAATTATATTTCAATTCAACAGTCGCATAAAGCGGTGACAGTGCATATAATTCATCATCGTTCCCAACGGACATCCTTTAAATCGGATAAACCTCACGGCGTCCGCGAATCGGGGTCGTCAGGAAGCGGAGGCAAACTGCGCGAGCGATTTCACTTACTTAATGGAAAAAATCGCCGAAAGCTGGCCGGCGGAAGGTTGCTCCAATCAATGTCGTCGGCAGCCGCCTAAAAACCGGCAATGAAACAACTGGTCAGAACGAATTTCAATGTTTGATTTATGGTCGTATTGTGTTTGGAAATTTCACCCGCAGGATGCTCCGTCTTTAAAGATGCGTCACGAAAAAAGGGGCCATGGTCCCGATCAAAAATCGGGGACGAAATTTTCCGCTGCCGCGAATGCGAAGTCTTGAAGGTGTGCGGCAGAACCAATTGAAACATTTCCCGCGCACATTTTTCGCAAAGTTTTGAAAAAATGCCGCGCGCGACATTCCCTGCAGCATGTGCTTA
>CAZIFP010000040.1:0-14839 GCA_964538105.1 uncultured Bifidobacteriaceae bacterium | reverse complement strand
TATGTAAGCGCCATTCCCCTTGCAGGGCTGCGTTTCGGCTTCGTGAATATCCGTGAGCAGGGTGTCTTGGCGGATGAAATATGTTTCGCGGATTATTTAGGCGGCGCAACCTTTATGCTTTGCGCGGCGGCGACGAGTTCGCCAGGCAGGTTGGTGTTGGCAAAATACATTTCGAAGCAGGGGATTGTGGGTTGCATTTTCAACCGCCAAGGCTTGGAGGACGCATGGTTTAATCATTGTAGCGTCGAGCCTCCGGCCCGATTCGGCCAGAGGCCGAACGATTTTCAGAAGGGCATTTCTTTCACTTCCTGTTTCAACTGATAAAACATCTGCGGGCCGGAGACAGCATTTGTTCTTGGGCTTGGCCCGTCCACGTTGTTCCAAACCGGCAGGGCCAGATTAGTGGTGCCTTGCAAAACGAAGCCCGCGTAGTTCGCCCCGGGCGCACTGGGCGGCCAGGTCAAAACAACGTTGGTCCCCGACAACGCGATGGTCAGCGGCGGCGGCGGCAATGTAAGGCTGAACACCGTGCCCGCGCCCGAAGCGCCACCCGTGTTGGCAGTTCCATACAGGGTGTCTTCCGACGGACTGAAGATCAATCCGGCAAACGGACTGGCTCCGTCAGTATTGGTAAACGGGGAAACATCTGCCTGTTCTGAAAAATCAGAAAGGTTCGTCAGGCCCGTGCCATCGGTGTTGATGGCGAACACCGTGCCGACGCCGAAATTGCCACCATAAAACGTAGTCCCATACAGGATATTGCTGAATAAAATCAACCGGCATAAAGGAACGCCTCCTTCCGGTGGATAACCGTTGAAACTATGCAGGTTGGTAAACCCCAGGCCGTCGGTGTTGACGGCAAACACCGTGCCGTGGCCCCAAACGCCGCCCTCACTGGCCGTGCCATACAGCGTGTTGCCGGATAAAACCAAACCCGCGTTCGGCTCGGCACCATCGGCGTTGGTGGAGGAATAAGGGCCGGTAAGCGCCGTAAAACTATGCAAGGTTTGAAAAAGCATGCCATTGGTATTGACCTTGAAAACCGTGCCATAGCCAAACTTGCCGCCATAACCTGCCGTTCCATACAAAGAGTTGTTCAATAAAATCAAACCGGAATTCGGGTATGTCCCATCGTCATTGGTGGACTGCGGACCGGACGGCGCGGTGAAATTATAAATATTCGTAAAGCCCGAACCATCGGTGTTGATCTTGAAAATGGTGCCCCAACCCGGATTGCCGCCTCTGGACGTAGTTCCGCCCAAGGTATTCCCCGTCAAAAAAATCAATTCGAGAGGTGTGGCTCCATCGCTGTAATTGAAAGTATGCAGGTTGGTAAAAGTAAGGTCATTGAGGCTGATGGCAAAGATGGTGCCGTCACCCGAACTACCGCCATTTTCCGTCGTGCCATACAAGGTGGTGCCGGACAAAAGCAGGCGTGTCGCCGGGAAAGCGCCGTCGCTGTTGGTGATATAAGGACCGGAGGGCGGCGTGAAATTATAAATGTTCGTAAATCCAGTGCCGTCTTTGTTCACGGAAAAAACCGTGCCCCAGCCCCCGGTCGTGCCATACACCGTAGTCCCATAAAGGATGTTGCCGGATGAAACCAACCCGGCCTCGGGAAACGTCCCGTCGCTGTTGGTATAATAACCATAACCCTGATTGTTAGTCGCCGTTTGGGAGAAGGCGTGCAGGACGGAAAACGTCTGCGCGGAAAGCTGCCCAGCGAGGAGCAGGAACATGTCGGTCATCAGCACCGGCAGAAGGCTTTTGGGGATGCAGGTCTTCACGGATTATCCATCCGCTGAATACGCCCGTTTCTGAACCGTGTCGAGAGTTTTTGGACGCGAATTACACGAATGGTCACGAATTCAACCGGCGAAATCAGGAATTCAAAAAACTTGTGTCTTTGAGTCTTGGTGATTATGCAATCTTGCAGGGAATCACGGCGTCTTCATCGAAGGAATAGACCGCACACATCCGGTGATATCCGTCGGCAATGATGACCCGGCCATTGGCCGGATCCCGGATGAGCAGCAGGGGCGTCATCTCGCCGCCGGACATGATTTTCTGCTGGTTCTTTTTGACATGGGAATTGACGACCCCCAGCAAGGGCAGGGCGGATGCCCGGAAAATATCCTTGGCCTTGAACTCCGTCATTGCGGCCTTTTTCAATTTTTTCACCAAGCTGGCGGCCATCGTGGCATCGTAGATCAGGGACAGATACGACAGGGCGGCCGGATAGTCGTGATCCTCCGGCTTGCCCAACCATTTAACGCTGACTTTTTTGGCCATGGCTCGTGTCTTTCCCAGCAGTGCCCAATCGTTGTCGCCAAACTTACGCCCTTGGGCGGCGGCTTGCACGGGAAATTATTGAAATCAAGTCAAGGCGGCCAGCTCCCGTCCAAAGAGCAAGGAAATTTCAGGTGGCGGCAAAGACCGATGGACGTCGCGCCTTCAATCATAATTATTTTGCCGCGGGAAATTGGGCGCAGATCTCCGCCAGCGCTTCGGCCAGCTTAACTTTCAAGACCGGCTCGGGTAGCAGGAAGGGCTTGGCCGTGATGATGACCTCGGCGCTGCCCGGCCGGAAAACAAAGGTTCCGGCCAGTTTCCCGAGGACGTTGCCGGTGAACCCCCCGCGCAGGCCGCCGTCGGATTCAAAGCGATAGATCCCGTTCACCTTGGGCTGTTCGCGGCCGGGATGGAAAAACTCGCCGGCCCGCGCGTCGCCGTGGATCTGGACGCCATGCTGTCCGGCCAGCGCCTGCAGTTCGGCGAACGTGGGGACACGTCCCAGCGGTTGGGTGACGGTGAAAGGCATGGTGTTTGGGTTCACCAACTATGCGGCGCAAACCGAACCAGACCAAGGCAAAAATGACTTCAAGCTCACGGGCGGAGGCAGACTTAGGCCACCGGTATGTTCATGGCGTGGAGGAGACATCACGACAACCGGGCGTCGTCGGCTGAAATGCTACTGCGTCCGGTTGACCTTGAAACATTGCCGGGTGGAAATGTGAAAGTCTTAATCATCCCAACGGGCCGGAACGGGCAACTGTTCCGGCTGCATTTTTTACCGCCCATGAGCGAAGAGCTTCATTTGCCCTTCGTGACAAATTCCGCACTCGTGCTATGGTGTGGCTGTCATGCAAAAGAACGCGCAAACTCCTGCGAGAATTGTGGTCACCAAGAACGGCCCGTATCTTGTCAGCGGCGGCCCGCCGTTGAGCGAACAGTGGATTGTGACCAATGCCGATGGGGATTCACTGGAATATCGCGAGGGAAAAAAACACCCGGTCCAGCCGCAATACGCCCTCTGCCGCTGCGGCCAGTCCGCCAACAAACCGTTCTGCGACGGCACCCACGTAAAGGTTCATTTCGACGGCACGGAAACGGCCAGCCACGAACCCTACTTGCAGCAGGCCGAGACCATTGACGGCCCCGCGATGCGGCTCACCGACCAGGAGAATTTGTGCGCGTTCGCCCGGTTCTGCGATCCCAAAGGCCGGATTTGGAACCTGGTCAAGCAGGACAGCCCCGAAGCCCGGGAAATCGTGAAACACGAGGCCGGACATTGTCCCGCCGGACGGCTGGTGATCTGGGACAAGGCGACCGGCCGAGCCATCGAGCCGGAGTTTGAGCCGTCGCTCGGATTGATAGAAGACACGGAGAAAAAAGTGAGCGGCCCGATCTGGGTGCGCGGCGGCATACCGGTCGTTTCCGCCGAGGGCACGACCTATGAGATCCGGAACCGGCTGACTTTGTGCCGCTGCGGACTCTCCGCCAACAAGCCGTTCTGCGACGGGTCGCACGCATCGGACTGAAGCGGCTGGAAGATTTTATTGCGAAGCCATACCGCCGGCTTGACAACTTCCTGACTGCTGGCATTTTTTTGTCATGACCAACAACCTGTTCCTCCGCTGCTCGACCATGCTTGCCGCCATCTTAATGGTTTTTAGCGTGGTGCTACCGATTCATGCCCAACCTGGCAACGCCACGGCATTGCTGGACGACGCCTACGCGACGCTGGCCCAAGCCAAGCACGATTACAAGGGCCATCGCGTCAAGGCGATGAAACAAATCGAACTGGCCCTCGGTGAGGTCGGGGCGAAAGTCAGCGGCAAGGGTAAGAACCGTGAACCGCAGGGCACTTCCGACGCCCAATTGCGCGCCGCGCAGGGACTCCTTCAACAAGCCAAGGGCGGGCTTTCCGGCAAGGCGCTCAAGCACGTGGACAACGCCATCGCACAGATCAACGACGCGCTGGCGATAAAATGACACGGGCGCAATTAACCCGTTAGGGACCATGCGCCAGCAAAGACGGAATGACGGCGGTATTAATCGAGCCAAGGTCGTCTTGATAGAAGTAGTATTTGTAGGTGCCGGGTGCAAAACTTGTAATTGCCAAAGTGTTTTCGAATTTAATCCAATGAACGGAGCCGTCCACTGTCAAATGGTTGCCGCCATCCGGGAAGCGTGCGCCCGGTCGTTGATGAGCGACAAAACCGCCAGTGCTCGCTCCCCAAGGATTGTGTCCGATCCCTCCTGTCGTAAGATTGCAAATTAAATCTGCCGCGAGCGCCCAGGTTGGTTTGGAGTTGCTCAACTTTGTCGGGCTGGCCGACTTAATGCCGGGGTAGAATGTGTTATACCACCAATAGATGCCGCCGAAGTATTGATAACCGATTTGCCATTGAGGTCCCCCTGTGCCGCCGGGAATGGCGTTATAAGATGTCCCATATTTTATAAGGTCCGGGCAACACCAGACTGAAGCGGCATTGGTCTGGGTCAAATCCAGACTGACGTCCTTGGCCAAACCTGCTTCCGGCGGGCTGATGGCAGTTTGGTTAAACGTTTCTGGTATGCTGGGTGGAGTGTTGGGATTCGCCGCCAGTGCTGAAACGACAAAATCATTGTTATCGCCGGCATAGACAATCATGCCAATCCCGATCTGCCGGAGATTGTTCAAACAGGCAGATTTCCTTGCACTAGCTTTGGCTCGCGACAACACCGGCAGCAGCATTGCCGCGAGTATCGCGATGATGGCAATCACCACCAGCAGTTCGATCAACGTGAAGGCCCGCCCGCGATCACGCCTTGAGTCAGAAGGGGCACACACTCCATCGTCATCGTTGAAGCAAACTTCCACAGATTGACTCTTCAGGGGCGGAGATTGAATTAAAACATTCATGGCAAAACAGACAGATTGGCTGTTTGACGTTTAATTTGGTTCATGGTTGAAGATTGTCATGATTCACGGCTACGGCGATTCCAACCGGAAATAAACACAGGCATTGTTTGGATCGGGCGTCACAACCAGCGGACTTGTTGTGCCGGTCTGATCAGACCAGTTTCCGCCCGCGAGGGAATTGGTCTGAGTTTGCAGGTGACAGACAATATTAGTTGGCCAGGATAAAACCACGCTGCCATTGGGCTGCGTTACGGAAATCTGGGGTTGTGCGGTTTGCTGATAGATGCGCACATAATCCACCAACATTTGCTGGGGAAAAATCGTGGTCCCATCCGGATTGCCGGGCCAGGTGCCGCCGACTGCAACGTTGAGAGTCAGGAATTGCGGCTGGGTGAAGATCCAGGTTCCGCCACTTGGCAGGCTGTCGGGCGTAGCGGTGAAAAAGAGATTTGAATCCACGAACCATTGAACCTGGTTCGTCGTCCACTGCACCGCATAGACATGGAAATCGTCGGCGAGCGCAGACCCGCCCGTTAGCGCATATCTTCCTTGCACCCCGGCACCACCGTTGTAGTCCCGGCCACCAGACACCGGGCCATGGATTGTGCCGAATGCGATGCCAAGATTGTTGCTGTTGCCGATGTTTTCCAGGATGTCAATCTCGCCACAGGCGGGCCAGCCTTCCGAGTTAATGTTGGCGCCCAGCGTCCAGAACGCGGGCCAGATTCCCTGTCCGCGCGGGATTTTGATGCGTGCCTCGATGCGACCGTAAGTCCAGGACCACTTGCCCTGGGTATTCAATCGGGCAGAGGTGTAACTACTGCCGCCGTAACTTTCCTGGTCGGCTTCGATGACCAGTCGTCCTCCCTCAATGCGGGCGTTGTTGGTGCGCGCGGTGTAATACTCCTGTTCCTTGTTGCCCCAGCCGCCGTTATTGCCCAGGCCGTAACCCCATTTTGCCGGATCGGGTGAACTACCGTCCGGCTGGTCGAACTCGTCATCCCAAACCAGGTTCCACTTGGTGCCGCTTTGCGCCTGGACATCCCCGGCAAACAAGAAAAACATGATCACTGCACAAATGCCACTTGCCCTGGCCGGAAAATCTGTTCTGTTCACAATTAATTAATTCTGGAGCCGCCCCGACTGCCAGGGCGGCTTCGATTACCCGGTCAGGGAACCCAAACAGTTTTGAAGAATTGTTGGGCTGACCCGGGCGGAACGGTGTAGGGAGAGTCCGCGCCTGAAGTCTCTCCCGAAACATTCAGATAAGGGCCGCCGACATTGGTTGAGCTTTGTAGTTGGGCAAAACCCCCGGTGGTCGGATCGGTCCAATAGATTTTGACCTGGCCGGCCGTGCTGGACACGGACACGGGTGGCAACCCCTGGACAAGCTGCACAACTTTGATATTATCAATGTTAACGGTGTTGTTGTTGTCGTAACCAAATATCGTTGCAACATTAGGACTGCCCTGGGCCACAACCTGCACCTGCATCTGGTTGACCTTCGAAACATACTGGTTGAACAAGGCCTGCGAACCTCCGTTGTTCACCCCGATTGCCATGTTGTCAAAAACGAATGATTGCCAGTTGGTCGTCAATGTCAAAGACGGATTAAGATCAAGCACCACGGCCGGCGAAGCATTTGACGGGGACTCGGCACCGGCTGGAACCGTAAACAACAAGTCCAGCACGGCGGGGATGTTGGTGCTGGCTCCGCTGAGAAGTCCTCCCGCCTTGGCTGCAACATAGACCCGATACGACGACTTATTGCTGGAGGTAAGCACGAAGGGCAGCGGGCCTTCCGTCGCGCCCACTCCAAAGCCTGAGTAGGAAACGGGCGGAGTGCTGCTCCAGGACGAAAGATCCACCGTGTATTCGAGCGAGTTGCTACCACTAATTCCTCCACCCACATTCGTAGACACAACTCCGCTGGCACCGTCAGTGCCATCGCGATAATGGAAACCATAGACGGCCGTGTTGGGAAACGTGCTGTCAAAATCGGCCTGCCAGATGACCTGTTCCTGCACCGGCGTGGGAACGGTATTTCCTGTCTGGATCAATTCAATATTATCTACGGTAAGTGCTCCTGTGCTGGTGAATCCAAAAGGCGGTGAGATCAGATTGGCGCCGGTGCCACCGATCATTCCGACGGGAAGCCCGTTCACCGCGAATTCGATGGTAAAACTGGCAATCGAGCCGATGACCGCAGCATTCGTAAAATCTGTGACGGGATGGGTGGCGTCGGGGCCTTGGTTGGGACCGTTAATGCCGCCGTAATTCAATGATGACAATGACACAGCAATATGAACAAAGTTTGAGGCGACATAGCCGGCGTCCCCGCTGAAGTCAAAAATAATATTGTTGCCGTTGTCAAAGAATTGAACCTTCGTGATCGTGACATCGGCATTGGTCAGGCTGGGCAGCAATCCTGTAACTTGAAGGTCGGCGCTCAAAATCAGCGAACCCAAAACGGCCGTTGGCGTGATGGCTGTCATCGGGCTTCCAAATTGCGTGCCGTTTCCCACCACGGCATAAACATAGCTGAGAGATGGAGACGTCCAGTTCGGGTCGCTCGGCAGCAGAGTATAATCCGGCGATATTGAATTGGCAGAAGTGCCGCCAACGCCCACGCCCGCCGTGATGCCTCCGGAATAACCTGCCAGCACCGAACCGGCGGATGAGCCGGCAACACAATAACCATAGTCGTTGTTAAAATTCCCTTCACCGGCATCACCGTCGAAGTCGGTTTGAAGGATGATATTGGTGATCTGGGCGCCGGCGGTGGAGATCAGGCTCGCGACACCAAGCACGGCCACGAGCCGGGTGATTCTGGATATGTTGATTTTCATGTTTGTAGATTTGGTTGTAGTTTTAACAAATGATTGTCGGCTGTGTGATTAAATTTAGCACCGGCTGTTGCTCTGTCACGCAAACAGAGGCCGTGCCCTGAAATACTACTTTCGGATAGGTTTGATTTCCGCCGCTCCCGATGTAATATTCAATTTGAATCACATCTGGCCGTCCAACATCGCGTGTATGAAGTAATTCCATTGCGGCAACCGCCGTCTCCGCCGAGGCATGGATTGCGGCTGCTGGCATCCCGCTTGTGCGTTCCGTTAATCCTCCTCACTTGCACATTACCAGTGTCCGGCCAGACTGCCGCCGGTTCCATCGGCCTCACCAACGCACAGCAGGTCCGGGAACTGACGCCGGCGGAAGCCGGAAGAACTCTTCCCGTCCGGTTGCGCGGAGTCATCACTTACTTCGACCCGCCGATTAACAACCTGTTCATGGAGGATGCCACCGCCGGCATCTTCGTCCTCATGGATACGAACATGGGAGCCGGCCTCACAGCAGGACTGGAGATCGAGCTGGATGGTGTCACCGCCCCGGGCGATTACGCCCCAATCATCATTCCGAAGGCCGTCAGCGTTTTGGGCCCAAAACCGTTGCCCACACCAAAAATGGTGTCTTTTGATCAACTCGCTGCCGGAAGCGAGGACAGCCAGTGGGTTGAGGTCCGGGGGCTTGTCCGCTCGGCCACCACTTCAACGATCCGGTATTCGGAGGACAAATATTATTTGAGCCTCGTGCTGGATGGCCAGCGCCTCACCGTGTCCGTTCGCGGCTTGACGAAGGCGGATGCGGACGCGTTGGTGGACACGCACGTTCGGGTGCGCGGCGTGTGTTACACCCGCTACACCATGAAACGCCAGTTGAGCGCGCCCTGGATTGCCGCTTCCAGTCCGGCTGACGTGGTGGTCGAAGAACCTTCGGCCGGTGAACCAAAGGAAGTTTCGCTCGCCGGGCTGGCACAATTCAACACGCAGGGCAATTACGGACACCGGTTGAAAGTAAGCGGGGTGGTGACGCTGCAAAAGCTCGACGGCAATTTTTTCATCCAGAACGGCGAAGGTGGTCTGGCGGTGCGGACGGATCAATCCGTGCAGCTCGCGCCGGGCGACCAGGTTTCCGTCGCCGGTTACACCGCCATCGGCCCCTACGCGCCTAGCCTGGAAGACGCCGTCGTGCAGTTGACCGGCAAAGGCGAACTGCCAGATCCCGTGCCGGTCAGGATGGAGACGTTGCTGGGCGCGCCGGAAGTGGTCGAAGGCGTTCTCGTCCGCGTGGAGGCCAGCTTGATCAATCGCGTGGAAAGTCCGCTGGGTCAAACTCTCATTCTGCAGTCTTCCAACACCGTCTTCACAGCGCACCTCGAGGCCCTACAGGCGGACGAGCGCTTCAAGACCGTCAAGCTAGGCAGCCAGGTCGCGTTGACCGGCGTGTTCGTGGCGCAACCGCCCGGCAAATGGACGCCGCCGCTGAACCGCACGCGCGATGAAATCATTCCCTACCTCAACTATGCACCGCCCGAGTCCATGCAGATTCTGCTGCGTTCGTCCGCCGACATCGAAATATTGCGTGAACCGCCATGGTGGACGCTGGCACGGCTGCTCTGGATGCTCGGCATCATGAGCCTCGTCCTGTTCGCGGGCCTCGCGTGGGTGGTCGTGCTCGACCGCCGCGTGCACCGGCAGACCCGGATCATCGAGGAGAAAGTCAAACGCGAGGGCGTGCTCGAGGAACGCGACCGCATTGCGCGCGAGTTTCATGACACGCTGGAACAGGAACTCGCCTCCATCACCATCCAGTTGGACGCCGTGGACGCGCAGTTCAAGGATTCGCCCGAAACCGCCCACCGGCTGCTCGGTCTCGCGCGCTTCTTTTCGCGCCGCAGCCTGTCCGAAGCCCGCCGCTCCGTGTGGGACCTGCGTTCGCACTTGCTGGAAAACAGCGATCTCGCTACGGCATTGCGGAAGATGGCCATGCCGTTGGCCGCCGCTGCGGGCGTGGAAATTTTTGTCCAATCCAATGGCGTCTCGCGCAAACTTCCCGCCGTGGCCGAACACAATCTGCTGCGCGTCACCCAGGAGGCGATTGCGAATGCGCTCAAGCATTCGGGCGCAAAACTAATCATGATCGTGCTGGAATACGAACCGTCACAAATGCGGCTGCGCATCAGCGACGACGGACGCGGGTTTGATATTGCCAACGCCGGCCAGGCCAGCAGCGGACATTTTGGTCTGCTCGACATGCGGGAACGGGCGGAAAAAATCGGTGCGCATTTCTCTGTCGCCAGCCAGCCCGGTCACGGCACGGAAATTCTGCTCCACATCAACGGCGGGATGACCAATAATGTCGCGAGCCGCCGCGAACCCAACCTCGATTCCAAACAGAACACCCCCCAATGAAGAAAAAGATCCGCATCATGGTCGTGGACGACCATTTCGCCATCCGCATGGGCCTCACCGGCTCGATCAACCTTGAACCCGACATGGCCGTCGAAGCCGAGGCCTCCAACGGTTCGCAAGCCATCGAAGGCTTTCGCAAGCATCAGCCCGACATCGTGCTCATGGATTTGAAACTGCCCGGCACGAGCGGCATTGAAGCAACCGCCGCCATCTGCAAGGAATTTCCCAAGGCCGCGATCATCATGCTCTCCACGCACGACGGCGAAGAGGACATTTACCGTTCACTTCAGGCGGGGGCGCGCGCCTATATTTTGAAAGATGCCGCCCGGGAGGAATTGATGGCGGCCATCCGGAAAGTCCACGCCGGAGAACGCGTCATCTCGCCCGCCGTCGGCGCCAGGCTGGCCGAGCGCATGACCCGCGCGGAACTCACGGCGCGCGAGATCGAAGTGCTCAAGCTCATGGCCAAAGGCCGGAGCAACAAGGAAATTGGCAGCGCGCTGGGCATTGCCGAGGTCACCGTGAAACTGCACGTCGGCCACCTGCTCACAAAACTCAACGCCAACGACCGCACCCAGGCCGCCACCACCGCCCTGCAGCGCGGCATTCTTCATCTGGAGTGATTCGTTTTTTCAACCACCTTCTTTTTCAACCACCTTCGGGTGTGTCAGGTTGACCGATGGCTGAAAAAACGCCGACCTCGGTTTTGGGCCGAGGTCGGCGGCGGAATTAAAGGAAACGCTTATCGCTTATGCTTGGCGACGACGAAGGAATCCAAGCGCTCCCAGCCCGCTCAGAGCGCACAGGGCCAGGGAAGAAGGTTCAGGAACCGGTGCAGCCATCGTCAGTGTTAAGTCGCTAATATCCAACGTATCTGAATATGGAGTAGCGCCACCCCCGTCCAATTGAAAAGTAACCTGCATCGCGCCTCCATTAGGCTGAAAACTACCTTCGGTTGGAAAAATAGAGGTATTGCCCAGATTCAAGCTATAGAGTGTGTAGCCAGGGGTTAACGATAGGTCATTACCATAGCCAGGGACGACCGGAATGGTGCTCATTTGACCTTGATAAGTTGCGTATTCACCCGACCACGATTGGAGATTAAGTGCGAGACTCCCCGCATTAGCCTTAGCGTAGAAAGAAAGGGTATAATCGCTCAAATTGGCGGAGGTGTTCCCACTAAGCAACGAACCCCCCGAACTCGCCCAGACGACGCTCGCACCTGAATAACCATCACTGCCACTGGCCGCATTAAGCACTAACTGCGCTGCCCCGTTGCCGCCGACACCTGCGCCCGAAACCTGACCGTAAGAAAAGGAAGTGGTATCCCCGAATGTATCGCCATTGTTTATGAGAGAACTACCGTCGGGAAACGGCGCCGCCGTATTAAAATTTTCGCTGAATATGGTGACCTGCGCCTGCGATGTAAATGCGGCACCTCCCAATAACATTGCCGTCAACAGGACGTTTTTAGTGATTTTATCTTTCATAATGCTGTTAAGTTTCCAAGGTTTGAATTGTATGGCCTTCAAGGATGAGTGCACATTAAGTGATAAATTCGAACCTGCATAGCTATCCAGAAGTATTGGTTCCATCTCATACCACCGCGCCGCGAGAAGCCAATCTGCCATGTTCCATATCATTTCCAACTGTTTTGGGTTTCATGGAATTTCCGCTAAGAAGCGGGCGGGCTTTCCGGCAAGGCGCTCAAGCATGTGGACAACGCCATCACCCAGATCAACGACGCGCTGGCGATAAAATGACCGGCCAGACCGGTCGCACTTCACCACCCATTTGTTTACGGACCACTGCTCAATATCAAACGATAGAACATCTGGGTGTTGGTCGGCACCACCGTGTAGGGTGAGACTGCGGGGTTGGTCATCCAGGGACCGGTCAAATTGTTGGCATCAAGCAGGGTTCCGTTCATCCAGTTCAGCATCGGAGTGGGTGCCGAGATTTGCATGTAAAGATAATTGGTCAATCCCCAGACGCTCAAACTGCTGCTGGTGCCCACATACACCTTCCCGTTGGCAATCGTCGGGCACGTCATCTTCGCATAGGTTCCAACGCTTCCCATCCACAGCACTTTCGGAAAATTCACGGCATCATACGCCCGTAGGTTGCTGTCGCTGCCGATTTCCCACAGGACGCCGTTGTTGGTGCCATTAGCCGAAAGCGAAAGCCCGCCGCAACGGTCATTCGGCGTGAACGCGGCCGTGCCCAGCGGCGTGGTGATGATGTTCGTGCCGGTAAATTCAAATGACTTGGTCGGGTTGTTGCTGTGCAGGACGAAAAGATATTGTTTGCCCGGCCCCTGCCAGTAAACCGGTGACTTGCCAACGGTATCACCATAATTTGGCTGGGCCAGGAAGGACTGCACAAAGCCGCCCACATGACCCATGTTGTTGATGTCCGCCAGATACAGGTTTCCGTCCTTGCCCATCCCGACCGCATAATGCGTCGGCAACAACACTACGCCGCCGGAACCGAAGTCCTTGTCACCGCCGTTGAGGTCGGACCAGTTGGTCGGCGTGGCATAATCCTGCATCACCAGACTGCCGTTCAGTTTGATCATGGACTCACCGAAGTTGGAGGTTCCGTCAAAAGTTCCATTTCCGGTGATGATGTAAAGATTTCCGCCCGCATCCACCGCCGGAGCCATGCCGCCGGACCAGACCGCGGCCTGGCTGCCGGTGGGCGTTGTGTCATAGGCGGCCACTTGCTGCGTCAGATTGGTGGCATTGTAACCCAGCACAAAGCCATGATAGGGGGTTACGTCACAGTGTGAACCAAATGCCAGATAAACCACGCCGTTCAGCAAAACGAGGCCCGGCCGCTGGTGCTCATACATGGCGCTGAAGCTGGTGGCCGCAATCGTGACCGGCCCGCCAAATTTCTCGCTGCCGGTCGTGATGTCCAGCGCATGTAATTTTTGCGCCGGCCCGGATGCCAGCTTGGTGTCCACATAGAGCGTGCCGCTGCTCAAGTCTATGACCGGAGTGCCGGTGATGCCGACCAACGGCGTCAAATCACCGCAAGAGATTGGCGAAGTGGAGGGATTAAAAGGTGTGCCGAGATTGGTCTGCCAGTAAGTGATGCCGGCCGTGTCCGCGTCAAACGCATACACGGTGTTGTTCTCCGTGCAGACAAAAACCACGTTGTGCGTCCCGCCGGCGATGTTGAGGTTTTCGACGTAAAGCGGCTGGGCGTAAACCTGGCCGTCCACGCTGTCGGTAAAAAGCTTGCCAAAGCTGTTGGTGACGACGTTGGCAGGCGTCAAAATGGTTTCCGCCGTGTTGGCCCCAGTGCGTGCCAGGTCGTTGTGCTGCATGATCACGCTCACGGCCTGCGTTCGTGAACACATCAGCATGGCCGCCAGGAAAATGAGCAGGCACGGGATTTTGCCGTCATGGCCGGCCGGAAACTTCGCTGAATTTTTCATGTTGTTCGTAAGTTTTAGTGTGGCGGAATATAGCACGGCCAGATCGGAAAGTCGCAACCAACTTCTTCAACGAATTATTATTTGTGACTGTCTCCTGGAGGCACGGAATTGGGCCGGACGGGGGCAACCAGCTTCAGCCGGATGTTTTTGAAACGAACCTTTGCCCCTTCGAGCTTTTCATGGTCGTCATCGCTGATCCAGTCGCGCACCTGCAAACCGATGAAGCCGGCCGGGTTCACCGAATCCTTGATCTGCGCGCAGGCCGTGCCGTTGAGAAAAGTCTTTAGCGAGTCACCTACGGCCTCGATGCGCAGGTGGTTCCAGTCGTTCGTTTTGAAAATCTCCCGGCCCCGTTTTGAAAATTCGTCCGGGTCGCCGCCCAGCGGGCCGGGATAAAGCCACATGCGCCGCTGCTCGTCATAAATGCCGGCCGTCCACCAGCATTGGTCATAATGCGTGGCGGTCCACCAGCGATGATTCGGACTGGGATCAATCAACACCAGGTAACCATACGCATTGCCGGCTGGCATGGTGTAGAGGACATCGTTTAATTTCTGCTGAATCTCGTTGGTGGCAAACTGGCTGCGGATGTGGACGCCGGAAAAAAGCTGGTGATCCACCTGGAAATCCAGTTCGAGGATGAAATTGTCGTAATTCTTTTTCGTGCGGAGAACGCTGTTCGTCTCGGATTCGGAAACCGCCTCGCCGACGATGCAACCGTTTTTCACATAGAATTTGGCATCGCCGCTGATTTGCTTCCAGCCCGAAAGATTCCGCCCGTTGAACAAATCAACCCAGCCGTCTGCGGCGAAAAGCTCCGACGCGGCGAACAGTGAGAAGGCGCATAAAATGAATTTGAAATGTCGCATGAAAACAACCCGCATTGGGCCGGACACGGCGAATATTGAACGGGCTGCAAGACGAAGCAAGGGGTTAATTATCCCGGTCGTTCAA
>CAZIFP010000039.1:0-14864 GCA_964538105.1 uncultured Bifidobacteriaceae bacterium | reverse complement strand
TGGCTTTCTGATTCGTTTGCACGCGCGCCCGTTCAAATACTTTTGCAGAGATTTCCGCTGGTGTTGTTATCCCACAGCACCAATCCCCAGGTGGCGTTCGGATTATCACCGTTAAACTCGGAAAAAGTCGCGGTATAAGTTCGTTCCTGGCTTCCGGAAACAGGTGTTCCCGTCGGGGAAAAGGTGACAAAAGGGGAACTAGTGCTGGTGCCCAGATCGAGCAATCCCTGGATGCCGCTGCTGTTACCGGTCAACGAGGCGTTGTCGTTGAACGTGAGGACGATTTCAACGCCGGGGCTCGCGATGATTGAAGCGATGCCAGTGACAACCTGCTGGGATGAAAAGGTGGTGCCATTCTGCGGGACCACGCCGGACGAGGTGTTGTTATACGTGTATAACGCGGCGTGCGCGGACAGCGTGAACATCGCCGCCAGCAGACCGGACAGAACGGCCTGCTTCGGGGATTTTTTCATTAAGGGTGCGTTCATGGTTTTTAAATTGGCATGCGTTAATGCACGACTAAACGATAATAGGCCGTGGAAAGGGAATTGATATCCGTGTAAAGGATGATCCCGTTGGACGCAGCGGTGATTCCGGACGGATAAGTGCTCAAAGAGATTGTTGTCCAAGTTGACAAGTCGGGCGATCTCTGGACGTCGTAGGCGTGAGTGGGAATGCCATAGCCAACCAGATTCACAACCCCGGCACCGACGGTCGGAGGATAAAGAACGCTCGTCGCCTTGCCCAGCGACACGGTCACGCTGGCCGTGCTGGTGGCGGTGCCGCCCGTATAGCCATCACTGATCGTGTAGGTGAACGAGTCGGTTCCTCGCCTAAAAATGGCTTTTTATACACTGACTGTGGTAAAGGTTCGTCGCAGACTGGCAATGGTTTCGTCGGGAACTTCAAAGGTTTTGCCGGGAATATCCGGGAGGGAGTTGGTTTTTAGGTAGTCGCTGCCTGTTTTTAGGTCATACCCCGCAGCCGGCAGAGCAGTCGTCGCAAAATCCTGACAATTCGCACCGCCCTTTCTCGACTTTTCATGCCGGCTGCTGCTGTGTGAGGCAGTGCAGCGAGCCGAAGCCCCAGACCAAATCCACGGCGTGGATGCCGACGACGGGACGATCCTTGAACAGTTCACCCAAGATGCCGAGCGCCACGCGGTCGTTCGGGTCGTTGAAGGTGGGGACGATGACGGCGGCGTTGCAGATGTAAAAATTGGCGTAGCTCGCCGGCAGTCGCACGCCGTCAAAGAACAGCGGTGCCGGCATCGGCAGTTCCACGACCTCGGGCTTGCGACCGTCTTCGAGCCGCAAATCCGTGATGCGCTCCCAGTTTTCCGCGAGCGGACGATAATTTTCATCCTTGGAATTTTTTTCACGCACCAGCACAAGGGTTTTGGCGTTCACGAACCGGCAGATGTCGTCAATGTGGCCGTGCGTGTCGTCGCCTTTCGGCCCTTTGGCGAGCCAGAAGATGTTTTTGACGCCGAGATAATATTTCAGCGTCGTCTCGATCTCTTTTTTGCCGAGGCCGGGATTGCGGACTTGAATTTTTGGATCGAGATAACATTCCTCGGTGGAAATCAACGCGCCGCGCCCGTTCAATTCAATGCCGCCGCCTTCGATTACAAAGTTTTGAGTTTTGAGTTTTGAGTTTTGAGTTGAAGAAGGAACAGCACATTCCGCTTGAAACAATCTTTTACCGAGCAGCCGCGCGGCGGTTTCGGGAACCCTGGTGTCCTTGCGCCAGTTGTCATATTTGGCCCAGCCGTTGAAATGAAAATGGACAATTGCCGTCTCAAATTGCGGATTGCGGACTGCGGATTGCGGAATTTTCCGGCGGACAAAAACCGGCCCGGTGTCGCGCGTCCAGCCGCGATTGGTGGGATGGACTATGAATTTAACTTTCCGCAAATCCACGCCGGCGCTTTTGAAGACATGGCGTGCAAACTGCTCGTCTTTCTTGTGCCGGATGATGAGGCGGATGTTTTCGCCGGCGGAAATTTTACGGGCCATCTCGCCGTAAACCCACGGGATGACCCCGAATTTTCCCGGCCAGTCGCTGGCGTTGTGCGGCCAGCCGAGCCAGGTGGCCGCGTGCGGTTCCCACTCGGCGGGCATGGTGAAGCCGAGTCCGGCGGGCGTCGCGCTGGTGGAATTGATTTTGGCCGGCATAAATTTCGCGCGGAGCATAGCGGATTGCGGAAAAATGCCGAATCAAAATCCGGCGGAAAAAAATAACGCGAAAAGGCGAAAATAATTGTGGAATAATTTTTCGAATGGGCGACATTAGTTCAGAAGCCCTGATTGGTGGAAGGATTAGTTGCCATGAAAGCAAACTTCAAAGAGGCCGGAAGTCTTGGGGCGGTGGCCAGAAACACCGCAGCCATCGGCCTGCTTTCCTTTCTGGCATGGTTTTCGACCGTCCCGCAGGTTTTTTCCAGCGAGCCGGTCGCAATCACGCTGCCGTCCGGCGTGACGGACGTTCAAATCCAGCAGGCCTTGGATGCCCTGCCCAAGAGCGGCGGCGAAGTGGTTTTGCCGCCGGAAAAAATTTCCATCCGCCAGCCCGTGGTCCTGCGGCGCGACAACCAAACCCTGCGCGGCTCCGGAACCGCAACCATCCTGCGGCTGGCGGATAACGCGAACTGCCCGGTGCTCATCCTGGGCGAGCCGGTCAACCATCCCAAAAGAACGGTGAGCCATCTGCGTGTGGCGGATCTGTTCATAGACGGCAACCGCCGGAACCAGCAGCGCGAGCTCTGGCGGCTGGCCGGCGAAGGCTCGCAAATCCGCAACAACGGCATCACGATCCAGGGTGTGAGCGATTCGATGGTGGAAAATGTGACGTGCGCGGACTGCCGTTCGGGTGGACTGGTGACGACGCTCGGCGTGAGACGGCTGACGGTGCGGGGTCTGACGGCGTTTGACAACCAGTTCGACGGGCTGGCCTGCTACCACACGACGCATTCGGTTTTTTCCGACTTATATTTGCACGACAATCCGGGCGCGGGGATTTCGCTCGACCTCGCGTTCGACCACAATGTCATCAGCAATGCCGTTTTGAACGCGAATGACCTCGGCATTTTCATGCGCGCCAGCCGCGACAATCAATTTCACAATGTGACCATTGACAACAGCCATCGCTTCGGCGTGTTCATGGCGCACGCGGAACAATTCATCGCCGGCGTCCTGCAAGCGGCGCCGGAATCTGAATGCACGCAGAATTCCTTCACCAACCTGATCGCAAAAAATTGCGGCCGCGCGGTTTTCCGCGTCAACAATTCAAGCTGCACCAACAATGTCATCATCCGTCCCGGTTTTGACTGGAGCATGAAAGGCGGCCTTTCGCAGGCGCGGCCGGATTTGGTGACGGTGCAATAAATCTTCATTCACCGCGCCCGGGTTTCCGGATTTGCCGCCGGTTTTCTTAATTTGAGATTGGATTTCGCGTCCGCTTAAGTATCGTTGGCGGAAATCGTTTTCAAGTTTTATGGCTAATAAAAAACAACCCCAGATTTCCGGCGGACCGGTATCCAAATTCATCCAGCATCATTATCGCCACTTCAACGCCGCATCGCTCGTGGACGCCGCCAAGGGCTACGTCGCGCACCTCGACGCCGGCGGCAAGATGATGATCACGCTCGGCGGCGCCATGAGCACCGCGGAACTCGGCCTCTCGCTCGCCGAAATGATCCGACAGGACAAAGTGCATCTCATCACCTGCACCGGCGCCAATCTGGAAGAGGACGTTTTCAATCTGGTCGCGCATGATTATTACGAGCGCGTGCCCGGCTACCGTTATCTTTCCGCCGAGGACGAGCAGGCTTTGTTAAACCGTCACATGAACCGCGTCACGGACACCTGCATTCCCGAAGGCGAAGCCATGCGCCGCATGGAAAAAGCCATGCTCGAAGTCTGGACCGATGCCGACAAAAAAGGCGAACGCTATTTTCCGCACGAATTTTTCTACAAGGTTTTGTTGAGCGGCAAATACAAGAAGTATTACCAGATTGACCCGAAGGATTCGTGGATGCTGGCTGCTGCGGAAAAGAATCTACCCATCGTCGTGCCCGGCTGGGAAGACGCCACGCTCGGCAACATGTATGCCGCCGCCGTCATCCGCGGCGACGTGAAGAACGTCCACACCGTCCGCACCGGCATCGAATACATGACGTGGCTTGCGGAGCATTACACCAGGACGGCCACGAAGAAGAGCACGCTCGGCATGTTCCAGATTGGCGGCGGCATCTCTGGCGATTTCCCGATCTGCGTCGTGCCGATGCTGCATCAGGATTTGCTGCGCACCAGCGTGCCGCTCTGGGGCTACTTTTGCCAGATCAGCGATTCGACCACCAGCTATGGCAGCTATTCCGGCGCGGTGCCGAATGAGAAAATCACCTGGGGCAAACTCGGCGTGAAGACGCCGAAATTCATCATCGAATCGGATGCCACCATTGTTGCGCCGTTGATTTTTGCCCACGTCCTCGGCTGGTAAATCAAATGAAGCCGAACGATTTTTCCGATGTGCGAATTCTGGTCACCGGCGGCGCCGGTTTCATCGGCAGCGCGCTCGTCTGGGCACTGAACCGGCGCGGCTGTGAGAACATCGTCGTCTGTGACATCCTCGGCACGAACGAAAAATGGCGCAATCTCACGCCGCTGCGTTTCGCCGATTACGTCGAGGCCGCCGATTTGCTGCCGCGTTTGCAAAGCGGCGGGCTGGGGAAATTTGATCTGGTGCTGCACATGGGCGCGTGTTCCGCGACTACGGAAAAAGATGCGACTTATCTCGTCAAAAATAATTACGAGTTCACCAAAGACCTCGCGCACTGGTCGCTGAAAGAAAAAGTCCGCTTCGTCTATGCCTCGTCCGCCGCGACTTACGGCGACGGTTCGGCCGGGATGGACGATGACGACACGAAGCTCGACACGTTGCGGCCGCTCAACATGTATGGCTATTCGAAGCACCTGTTCGATTTGCACGCCAAACGCGCCGGGTTCCTGAACAAGATCTGCGGTCTCAAGTATTTCAATGTCTTTGGTCCGAACGAAGATCATAAAGGCGACATGCGTTCGCTCGTCCACAAAAGCTTCGCGCAGGTTCAGGGCAAGGGCGTCATCCAGTTATTCAAGAGCTACCGCAAGGAATATGCGGACGGCGAGCAGAAGCGCGACTTTCTTTACGTCAAGGACTGCGTGGCGATGACGCTGCATCTCGCCGCCACGCCGAAAGCGACCGGTTTGTTCAACATCGGCTCCGGCCACGCGCGGACGTGGATTGATCTGTCGAACGCCGTTTTCACCGCGCTGAAAAAGAAACCCGGCATCAAATTTATCGAAATGCCGGAGACGATCCGCGACAAATACCAGTATTTCACGCAGGCAAATTTGCTGCGGCTGCGCGGCACGGGCTACGCGGCACCGGTGACGTCGCTGGAAAATTCCGTCCACGATTACGTCCGCAAATACCTCGTGCCTGACCGGCGGCTTGATCCGGCGGTGGAATAAATTCACCGGAACGTGACTTGCTGCGGCGGACAATTTTTGTCCATCATTGTCCGAAAATGAAAACCAGACTTTTCTTCCGCGTCGTCCTGATCGCGCTGGCCGGCTTCAGTTCCGGCAAAGACTTTGCCGACGATTTTTCAACCACCACCGCGCCCGTCGGACGCAATGGTGAGGTGCTCATCACACCGGTCAACCAAATCGTCACGCCCGCCGGCACGCAAATCGGGCTGCCCGGCATCCGGCCGAATGCGCTGGCGTTGAGTCCCGACGGCCGGCTGCTCGTCGCCGCCGGCCTGACTCATGAACTCGTCGTTTTTGATCCGGCCGGCGGGAAAATTCTCCAGCACGTCGCGCTGCCGTCCGGCAAGGTGTTGGAACCGCAGCCGCTCACATCCGTGATTCTCGGCGCGGACGAAAAGCCGCAGTTGAGCTTCACCGGCCTGAAATTTTCGCCGGACGGCTCGCGGCTGTATTTCGCCAACGTCAGCGGCGACGTGAAAGTCTTTGCCATCAGCCGCGACCACAACATTTCGCCGCTGTTCTCCATCGCGCTGCCACCGGCCAATGCGCCGGGCCGCACAAATGAAATCCCCGCCGGACTCGCGGTTTCCGACGACGGCAAAAAACTTTATGTCGCCGGCAATCTTTCCAATCGCCTGCTCGAACTGGACGCGGCAACCGGAAAAATTTTGCAAACTTGGAACGTCGGCGTCGCGTCATTCGACGTGGTGTTGTGCCGAAACAAAATTTATGTCAGCAACTGGGGCGGACGCCGGCCCGACGCGGACAGCCTTACCGGCCCGGCGGGACGCGGCACGCGGGTGCGCGTGGACGAGCGTTCCATCGCCAGCGAAGGTTCGGTGTCGGTGATTGATTTGAATGGCACAAATCAAACTGAAATTGTCACCGGCCGGCACGCGTGCGCGCTGGTGCTTTCGCCCGACGGAAAATTTCTCGTCGCCGCAAACGCGGGAAGCGACACGTTGAGCGTGATTGACACGCGCACGGATAAAATCGTCGAGACCATCTGCGCGCGGCAAAATCCGGGCGATCCGTTTGGCGCGCAGCCGGACGCGCTGGCGTTCGACCGGCCGGGCAAAAAGTTGTTCGTCGGCAACGGCACGCAAAACGCCGTCGCAGTTTTCAGATTCAAGCCCGGCGAAACAACGCTGCTGGGGCTGATTCCCGCCGGCTGGTTTCCCGACGGGATTGTTTATGACGCCGGCCGGAAACAGATTTGCGTCGCGAACCTAAAAAGCATCGCCGCCAAAATGCAAAAGGCCGGCCACGGAATCAACGGCTTTGGTTTCGACACGAAGCAATATGCCGGTTCGCTTTCACTCGTGCCGGTTCCATCGAAGCGCGAGCTGGCCGCGTTCACGCAGACGGCGCTGGCCAATTTGCGTTATCCGCTGCTCGCGCAGGCCAAGCTGCCGCCGCGCGAAAATCAAACCACCTCGCCGGTGCCCGAACGCGCCGGCGAGCCAAGCGTGTTCCAGCACGTCATCTACATCATCAAGGAAAACCGTTCTTACGACCAGGTGCTCGGCGACGTGACCAGCGGCAACGGCGACACGTCGCTCTGCAATTTTGGCGAGCACGTGACGCCGAACGAACACAAGCTCGTGCGCGATTTTTGCCTGCTCGACAACACCTATTGTTGCAGCATTTTGAGTGCTGACGGCCATCAATGGACGGATACGGGCATCGCGACGGATTATGTCGAGCGCGAATTCGCCGGCTGGCCGCGCAGCTATCCGGCGGGCGGATTTGGCGACGGCGGCCGGGACGCGCTGGCGTATTCGCCCGCCGGTTTCATCTGGAACGACGCGCTGGCGCACGGCAAAACGGTGGCGGACTTCGGCGAATACACCACCGACAGCAAACATTGGAAGGACGCCGCGCGCCGGGGCAAAATCCGTTTCCTGGATTGTTACCACGATTTCACCGGCGGTTCCAACGCCATCGCCTACGCGTGCGAGCCGGACATCGAAGCGCTGCGGCCGTTCATGATGACGAACACGGTTGGCTGGGATCTGGACGTGCCGGACGTGTGGCGTGCGGAACAATTCAGCCAGTCGCTGAAAAATTTTGAAGCGGCGGACAACCTGCCGAATCTCATCATCGTCTGGCTGCCAAACGACCATACCAGCGGTGCCAAGTCCGGTTCACCCACACCGCAGGCTCAAGTGGCGGACAACGACCTGGCGCTGGGCCAAATTGTCGAGGCCGTGAGCCATTCAAAATTTTGGACGAACACCTGCATCTTCGCCGTCGAGGACGATCCGCAGGACGGCTGGGACCACGTCAGCGGCTACCGCACCACGGCCTATGTCGTCAGCCCGTTCACCAAACGCCACGCCGCCGTCAGCACGCAATACAACCAAACCAGCCTGCTGCGCACGATGGAACTGATGCTTGGTTTGCCGCCGATGAACCAGATGGACGCCACCGCCACGCCGATGTTCGACTGCTTCACCAACACACCGGACTTCACCGCGTTCGATGCCGTAACGAACAACGTGCCTCTGGACGAGATGAATCCCGCGCCGAAGGAAATTTCCGACGCGCAACGCCGCAAGGACGCGATGGTTTCCGCGCGGCTGCCGCTGGATCTGCCCGACCAATGCCCGGAGGATGTGTTGAACAAAATTCTCTGGCGCGCGACGATGGGCGTGAAGCCGTATCCCGATTGGGCGGTGAAAGTCACAGACGATGACTGAAACTTATTGGCGCTGGACAAAATAGTGTCGTTTGCCATTCTAAATCTGGTCACCAAAATCAGATAAATGGAAACTGCTCCGCCAATTCTTCCAAAGCCGCCGGCTGCAACGGCCATTTCAAAAAAGAACCGGAAAATTTTTATTTTTCTGGCCGTTACGCTGGCGTTCATCGTGCTGATGGCATTTGCGATTTTTCACAAACGCGCTCCCGTCATCACGGTCCAGACGGAAATGGTTTTACGTCACAGCCTCACCAACGTCGTCGTGGCCAACGGCAAAATCCAGCCCGTCGTGCAGGTCACCATCAGCCCGGAAGTCAGTGGCGAAATCATCGAGCTGCCGGTCAAGGAAGGCCAGTTCGTTCACAAGGGCGACCTGTTGCTGAAGATCAACCCGGACATCTATATCGCCGCTGTCAATCAGGCCAAGGCAAATTATGAATCTTCGCTTGCCGCCAAGGCTTCGGCGGTGGCGAACCTGGAAAAAGCCGATGCGGATTTTGTGCGCAACCAGTCATTGTTCAATAGCAAGCTGCTTTCGGAATCGGATTACGTCGGGTTCAAATCCGCCCGGGATGTGGCCAAGGCGCAACTCGACAGTGCGAATGACCAAGTGAATGTGGCCAAGGCCGGCGTGGATAACGCGCAGGATTTGCTGAACAAGACCACCATTGTCTCGCCGCTCGACGGGACCATCAGCAAATTGAACTCGCAGCTCGGCGAGCGTGTCCTGGGCACCGCGCAATTCGCCGGGACGGAGATCCTGATCATCTCGGATTTGAACCAGATGGAAGCGCGCGTGGACATCGGTGAAATGGATGTGGTGGGAATCACGCCCGGCCAGAAGGCATGGCTGGAAGTGGACGCGTTCAAGGACCGCAAATTCACCGGTGTGGTGACGGATGTCGCCAGTTCATCGAAGGACAGCAACCTGCCGGCAGTCAATTCCAGTGGCAGCAGCC
The DNA here is from genome assembly GCA_964538105.1 of uncultured Bifidobacteriaceae bacterium. Lineage (GTDB taxonomy): Bacteria > Verrucomicrobiota > Verrucomicrobiia > Limisphaerales > UBA11358 > UBA11358. Next base: position 5,667 of record CAZIFP010000039.1, on the reverse strand, counting down.
AGTCGCAGGAGGCGACCAAGTTTCAGGTGCGAATCCGTTTGAGCGACAAGGAGGATTTCCGCCCCGGCATGTCCGTCAGCGCCAACATCGAAACCACTTACCGCACGAACGTGCTCACCGTTCCGCTGGCCAGCGTCACCACCCGCCCGCCAATCCAAAAAAAATCGGATGCGAAATTGGATCCGCCAAAATCGGATGGCACAAACACCGCCGCCTCCACCAACCTCGCAATCGTCGAAGATACGAATGGCGCGGCGGCGGCCAAGACCAAGGATTCCGGCAAACCAGTGGACGTGGTGTTCGTGGTCAAAGGCGATCATGTGGAAGCGGTGCCGGTGAAAATCGGCATTTGCGACGACAATTACTGGGAAATCACCGACGGCCTCACCAACGGCGAGGAAATTGTTTCCGGCGGCTACCGCGCCATCAGCCGCGACCTGAACGACGGCACAAAAATCAAAAAAGGCCCGGCCACCGGCGAAGTCTCGAAAAATTGACCGGACTGAAAAGGCCCGACGGAGTCTCGTCCCACCAAGGTAACGAATGAATTTGATCCGGTTCCAGAATATTTCGCGGCGCTACCAGATGGGCACGGAAACCGTCCACGCCTTGCGCGACGTGTCGCTCGAAATCGAGCGCGGCGAATACGTCGCCATCATGGGCCCGTCCGGCTCCGGCAAATCCACACTGATGAACCTGATTGGCTGCCTCGACACGCCCTCGTCCGGCCATTACGAATTGAACGGCGTCAACGTCAGTCAGATGGACGACAATCAGCTTGCCGAAGTCCGCAACCGTGAAATCGGTTTTGTCTTCCAGACCTTCAACCTGTTGTCGCGCTCGAATGCGCTGCACAATGTCGAGCTGCCGCTCATTTACGCCGGAGTGCCGTCGGAAGGCCGCCGGCAAATTGCGCTCGACGCATTGACGCAAGTCGGCCTGGCGGACCGCGTGCATCACAAGCCCAACGAACTTTCCGGCGGCCAGCGCCAGCGCGTCGCCGTCGCCCGCGCGCTCGTGAACAAGCCGTCCATCCTGCTGGCCGACGAACCGACGGGTAATCTCGATTCCAAAACCGGCACGGAAATCATGGCGTTGTTTGAGGAACTTTCCAGCAAAGGCAACACCATCATTCTGGTCACGCACGAGGAGGACATCGCCAAACAGGCCCGGCGCATTATCCGCATCCGCGACGGGCTGATCGCCAGCGACGAAACAATGACAAAATGATTTTGGACAGAATGAACAAAATTTTCAGAATGGAATTATGAAAGGCGAATACGACCTAGCTGGAAAAGTGATTGGTCTGGCGATGAAAATTCACTCCACCTTGGGCGCGGGCTTTTTGGAATCGGTTTACCACAATGCCCTGGCGCACGAGCTCAAAAAGACGGGAATACGATTTGAATCAGAAAAGCAACTCGCTGTTTTTTATGACGGGATTATGGTTGGAGAATTTGCGGCGGATTTTGTAGTTGAGGATGCGCTCATCGTTGAGTTGAAGGCGGTTCAAAATTTGGCGACGGCCCATGAAGTGCAAACGGTGAATTATCTCGTGGCGACTGGGAAAGATGTCGGACTGCTGGTCAATTTCGGCGGTGAAAGGCTGGAGTTTAAAAAGAAATTCAGACTGCCAAAGTTGAAATCGGACGGAACGGAAGTTTATTCTGATCATTCTGTCCATTCTGTCAAAGAATGAAGTTCCTTGCCGAAATTCCTGAAAGCCTGGCCATGTCGTGGAACGCCGTCCGCGCGAACAAGCTGCGTTCGGTGCTGGCCACCATCGGCATCGTCATCGGCATTGTCACCGTCACCCTGATGGGCGCGGCCATCAATGGATTGGACCAGGCCTTCGTAAAAAGCCTTTCGGCAATGGGCGGAGACACCTTTTTCATATCGCGGTCCAGCTGGCTGAATGATTCCTACGATGACTGGTTTAAAATGCAAAAACGCCGGCCCATCCTGCCGGAGAATGCCGAGGCGTTGGCGCGGCAACTGACCCTGGCCTCTGCCATTGATCCCACGGCTTACGATTACGAGACGGTGAAATATAAAACTTACAGCGCCGACACCGTGACGATTTTGGGCACCACCCCAGATAACCTGCTGACCACCGGATCCGCCATGGATCAGGGCCGGTTTCTGACGGAGGCGGATGCCGAAGGCAGCCAGCCCGTCTGCGTGCTCGGCAGCGAGCTGGCCACGAACCTGTTTCGCGGTGAATCGCCGCTCGGCAAACACATCAAAATCCAGGACCAATCCTTCTTGGTGATCGGCGTCTTGCAGAAACGCGGAACCCTGTTCGGGAGCCTTGACCTGGACACGCGGGTCATCGTTCCGCTCCGGGAATTTCTGGCGGAAATTTGGAACCGGCCGGACGTGACGATTGAAGTCAAAGCCAACGGCCTGGCGCAATTGGACGAGACCCGCGAGGAATTGCGCCAAGTGATGCGCCGCATCCGCCATCTGCGGCCGGATGAACCCGACGATTTTGCCATCAACCAGCAGGATCAGTTCATTGACCTGTTTCATAAGGAAACCCGGACGATTGCCATCATCGGCCTGTTCGTCACCAGCCTGTCGCTGTTCGTCGGCGGCATCGGCATCATGAACATCATGTTCGTTTCGGTGGTCGAGCGGACGCGGGAAATCGGCGTGCGCAAGGCCATCGGTGCCAAGCGCCGGAATATCCTGCTGCAATTTTTGATCGAGGCTGCCTGCATTTGCCTGATGGGTGGTGTCATCGGTCTGGGCATTGCCTGGCTAATCACACTGCTGGTAACCTACTTTTTGTTTACCGCTGCCATGTCCCTGAACATCGTCATCATGGCCCTGCTCGTGTCGCTGTTCACCGGGGTGATTTCCGGTTTCCTGCCAGCCTGGCGCGCGGCGCGGATGGATCCGGTGGACGCATTGAGGAGCGAATGAAATTTTACAAACCCACATTGTTGCTGGCCGAGATTCGGGAAAGCTTCTCCATGGCCATGAACGCCCTGACGGCGCACAAGCTGCGCTCGGCGCTTACGCTGCTCGGCGTGCTGATCGGCGTCTTCTCCATCATCGTTGTGATGACGGCCATGCGCGTGCTGGAGCGAAACGCGGAAAACTGGATGAGCGGGCTGGGCAGCCAGACCTTTGCCATCCAGCGCTGGCCGCAAATCCAGTTCGGCAACAATTCCGACTGGCAAAAATACCGGCGGCGCAAGTTTGTCACCTTGGAACAGGGACGGCAGGTGGCGGAGAAGGCCACGCTCGCTGTCAACGTTGGCATTGAAGGCGACTTCTGGCGCGGCCAGGTTTCAACCCGCTACGCCAAGACATCGCCCAGCACCCAGTTGTTGGGCGAAACCGCCGGCAGCTTCCCGGCGCGCAACTGGGAGATTGAAGATGGCCGCATCCTGACCGACAACGACGTGGACGACGCGCGCGAGGTTTGCGTTCTCGGCAGCGCCCTGGCCAAGACGAGCTTCCCGTTCGGTTCGGCGGTGGGCGAAGAAATAAAGATCAACGGTTACAAATATCTGGTGGTGGGCGTGCTAGCTCCGAAAGGCGGTTCGATGGGCGGACAACAGGACGATTTTGCAGTCATCCCCATCACGACGGCGCTCAACCGCTACGGACGCTGGTGGGACGACCTGACCATCCTCGTGCAATCGCGCGACCAGGCCAGCTATGATGATTGCATCGAGCAGGTGCGCGGCGCATTGCGCGCACTCCGCAAGGTTCCGCCTGGAGCGCCGGATGATTTCGAGCTTTTCTCCAACGACTCGCTGATTGCGCAATTCGATTCGTTCACCAAGGCCGTGCGCATTGGCGTGACCGTCATCAGTTCCATCGCGTTGCTGGCGGCGGGCATCGGCATCATGAACATCATGCTCGTCTCGGTCACGGAACGGACGCGCGAGATCGGCGTCCGCCGCGCCATCGGCGCCAAGCGGCGCAACATCATGACGCAATTCATCATGGAAGCCATCGTGCTGTGCGAGGTCGGCGGGGTCTTCGGTGTGATTCTGGGCGTCATCGGCGGCAACGCCCTCGCCTGGTTCATGAAAGTGCCGCCGGCCATCCCTGTTGACTGGATTGTGCTCGGCCTGTTGATTTGTTCGGTGGTAGGAATCGTCTTCGGCACCTACCCGGCATGGAAGGCGGCGAACCTGGACCCGATTGAATCGTTGAGATACGAGTGACGGCGTGTAGGGGAAACAGGCATGTAGTCTATCAGCATATTAGGCGTCATACGATAAACAAACCAGCAAAACCAAGAACGGAAAGCAATGCTCCAATCGCACGCAAACCGCTTCGTGAAATAAATGCATCGGCAATAACTCGCTCTCCGAGATAAATGCAGGTAGCTCAAAAAAGAAACCTTTAATTCATCCGTGCGGAATTTGATGACATTGAATTGCTCCCCCAGCTCGTGTCTCGCCACAAGCATTGCCACAAGCTGGTTCAATTCAAGGCCATAATCAGAGCCAGATTCCCTGAAAACATAGATTGCTGTAGGCAAGCGCTTACCATGCGTCAGTGCCGACAAGTGCCGTTGGTAATCCTGAAATTGCACCCCTCAACGCTAGTCGCCAGTTGACAACTCGTCTAGTTGTTTGGCACCGTCCAGCCACAGCCGAGAGCCTTGATCAGGTTCACAGTGGCCGCCTGACGCGAGCCTTGCAAATGGACCACGCTGCGTTCGTGATCCAAGGCCGAGGCCTGGGCGACCGCCACATCCAGATAAGTCACCAGCCCGGACTTGTAGCGGTTTTCCGAAATGGCCAGCGAGTGCCGGGCGGCGGCGAGCGCGGCATTTTCCGCGTCCCATTCATCGGCGAGCAGGCGCTGGGCGGCCAGCGCATCCTCCACTTCGCCGAAGGCGCCCAGCACCGTCTGGCGGTAGTTGGCCACATTTTCATCATAGGCCGCGTGCGCCGCAGCCAGTTTGGCGCGATTCAATCCGCCGGTGAACAGCGGCAATTGCACGGTTGGTCCCACCGACCAGAAACGGCTCGGCCAGTCAAACCACGAACTGGCATCCACCGACTGAAAACCGGCGAGTCCGTTGATCTTGAGCGCCGGGAAAAATGCCGCCTTGGCCACGCCGATGTCGGCATTGGCCGCGGCCATGTTGCGCTCGGCGGCGGCGATGTCGGGCCGGTGCTCCAGCAGGTCCGCCGGCATAACCGAGGGCAGGGCCGGAACGAACATCGCCGGCGAAGTATCCGCGGCAACCGAAAAATTGACTGGCGACTGGCCGCACAAGACCGCCAGCGCGTGCAGCGTTTGCGCCGTGGACAATTTGATTTCGGGCAACTGCGCCTCGGCATCGCGCAACTGCGTTTCCGCCTGCGCGACGTCCAATTCCGAAGCGACCCCGCCGCGGTGACGGTTCTGCGTGAGTTCCAGCGAGCGTTGATAGGCGACAATGGTGTTGGTGACCAGTTCGCGCTCGGCCTCGAACGCGCGGAACAGGAAATAATCATTCGCCACCTCGGCACCCACGGTGAGCCGGGAAGATTCCAGATCATCGGCGGCGGCGGCAACCCGCGCGTTGGCACCTTCCGACAACCGGCGGATGCGGCCCCACAAATCCACTTCCCAGCCGAGATAAATCGGCGCGGTGAACGTGTTGTAGATGTGCGAGGCTTCAGACGACTGGCCGGAAAGGGGCTGGTT
>CAZIFP010000038.1:0-14990 GCA_964538105.1 uncultured Bifidobacteriaceae bacterium | reverse complement strand
GCCGGGAAATCGCCAAGGTGAAATTCCCAGTCCACCGTTTGAGGGCCATCCTGAAACGTCACGCGATGTTCTCGCAGAAATTGTTCCAGATGATTTTCATAACCACCGAAGTAGCCCAATTCGGTTGCGTGCTTCAGCGCGAATTTAAGCGGCTCCAGCGTGTGATCAAAGCTCACGAGTCGAATCCGGCAGGCGAGATCCTGCGTGGCACGCAGGACGGTGAGCGCGTTCGCTGCCGCACCGAGACCGACATCCCAGATCACAAATTCACCGGAATGTTTTTGCAGCCGTTCACGCAGCCGGAGCTGGTTGACGTAAAGCGCCTCCGCCTCGGCGACCGGGCCGACGACCGGATGAAACGTCTCGGCGTCCGCGAGCGAGCGCACGGAGCAGATGCCGTTGTTCAGGCGGACGAGCTGGTAGCCGGAGTCGGTTGGCAAAGGCGGTTTCAAGAGAGCGTGCGGATGGTTTCGACGCGCGTGATCAGCCATTGGCCATCCATTTTTTGGAACGTGAATTTCAGTTCCTGCACGATGGCGTCGCCTTCCCCTGACACTGTTGCGACAAGCGTGACCTCGGCGGTCGCGGATTGTTTGTCCGGCGCGAGCGTGACGCTGACATCGGGAAATTTCACGTGAAGCCCGCTCACCGCGGAGCGCGAAGCCAGGGCGGCCTGGGTGATTTCGTCGCGGCCCATGAAATCGTGCTGGACCCGGCCCGGCACATCAATGTTGACCTCGATGTTGGTCGAAAAAAAACCGGCGACACTTTGGGCGCCCATGAGCCGCGAGAGATTGCCGTCGTTTGAGGAAAATGAAACGTCCTGCGCCAGTTGCACCAGCTTTTTGCGGATCATTTTTTCCGGGCTCGGAAACAAAACCAGCCACAGCCAGACGCCCAATGCAACCACTGCCGCGAGCAAAACCAGGCGGAAGATATTTTTCATAACATGGCCTTGCCGATGATGCGATCACGCAAAACCCTGCCCTTCACATGGTCTTCCGGCGGCATGGTGCGGTTGTCACCAACGACATAATATTCGTCCGCGCCGATTTTTTCCGGCGGAAGGTTCCAGTCGCAGGGGGTTGTTTCATAAGGTTCGTCAAGGACCACGCCGTTGATGACAACATGGCCGTCTTCAAAAGCGATGGTTTCACCGGACAGACCAACGATGCGCTTCATATACATCACATGGTTCCCGGCGAGGCGGATGCTCACGATGTCCCCGCGCTGCGGCTGGTGCTGCACATAGGCCAGACGATTCACGCAGTTCACCGAACCGTTCTTCAAAGTCGGCAGCATGCTGATGCCGGTGATGCGAACGGGCAAAAGCACGAATCTGAAAAGGATGAAGCAGGTGACGACCAGAATGACGATGCGAATGAACGTCAATCTGGGATTCCGGCCCAGCACAATAACACGAAGCCAGCCGTGCGGTTGCGGTTTGGATTGAATTTGGCCCGGCTCCGTCATGCGCGGCAAGTTTCAGCGCATTTTGGCCGTTGCGCAATTCAAAGTTGGGCCATTGCCTTGTCGAGCGCGGCGTAAAGCTGGTTCATCGTCGCCTCGGTTTCGTCGCCCATGTTCGAGATGCGGAACGTGGTGCCCTTGATTTTGCCGTAGCCGCCGTCAATCAGGAAGCCCTGGTCCTTGACGAGCTTCTGCAGCTTCGCCACGTCCACGGTGCGGCCGCCGGGCCGCGCGCCGTTGCTGACGCAGGTGAGCGTGACCGATTCAAAACCTTTTTCCGGGAACAAAACGAAACCATGCTTGGCCGCCCAGTCGCGCGTAAGCTGATTGGTTTTCTTGTGACGCGCAAAACGGTTTTCCAATCCTTCGGCGAAGAAATCATCCAGCTTGGACGACAGCGCGAATACATGTCCGATGCTCGGCGTGCTGGGCGTCATGCTTTGCTCGGCGTTTTTCTGGAACTCGACGAAGTCGAAATAGTAGCCGCGATCCTTGGCGGTCGCGGCTTTCGCGAGCGCGGCCGGCGACGCTGCGAACACGGCGAGTCCCGGCGGCAGCGCAAACGCCTTCTGCGTGCCGGCGAGCAGCACGTCAATGCCCAGCTCGTCAAATTTGATCGGCAACGCGGTCAGCGAACTGACGGCGTCCACGATGAACATCACGTCCGGATATTTTTTCTTGAGCGCGGCGATTTCCGCAACCGGGCTCATCACGCCGGTCGAAGTTTCGTTGTGGATCAAAGTGAGCGCGTCGAATTCACCGGTGGCGAGTTTTTTATCCACCGCCTCGGCGCGAATCGGCGAACCCCAGTCCACCTGCAAGGCTTCGGCCTGCTTGCCGCATTTCTTGGAGACATCAAACCATTTGTCTGAAAACGCGCCGCACATGCAGTTCAGGACTTTTTTCTGAACCAGATTGCGCACCGCGCCTTCCATCACGCCCCACGCGGACGAGGTGGAGAGATAGACGAGCTGCCTGGTGTAAAGCAGTTGCTGGAGCTGCGGCTGGATTTTCGCGTAGAGGTCTTTGAAGCCCTGGCCGCGATGGCCGATCATCGGCGAGCAAAACGCCTTGAAGGTTTTTTCGCTGACTTCGACCGGTCCCGGAATGTGCAGTTTGACATGTGCCATAATTCTTTGTGAAAGTTTTCACAAACCGGGGGACAATGGCAAGCCGCGTTTTTATATTTTATCAGGGAGGGCAGTAATTCACTCCATCGCGTTTGAAATTTCCATGGCCTGCTTGTCATTCGGAAACGATTTCAAAACATTTTCGATGTAAGTTTTCGCCGCTTTTTCGTATTCCGGCGTGTTCACCAGTATGTCATAGATGGCGAGGTTTAACGTCCATTCGCGCCAATACTCCCAGTCTTTTTTGTTGTCGGGAATTTTTTCCCAAATCGCGTTCAGGTTGTTAAATTGTTCGACCGCCTCTGCCATGAAGTTGGTGTCGGCACTTTGTTTCAGCGCCAGCGCTGTCAACTCAAGATGCGCGACGAGGTTTTCCGGCTCCAATTTTATTGCGGCTTGAGCCTGTTCGGCGGACTTGTCCCACTTTTTTTCATATTCTTGAAATGCCCGCGCCAACAGAAGATGATTCCGGGCGGAATCCTTTTGCTTTAGCCGCAATTCGCAAACCGCCACCAGTTCTTCCGGTGAAGCTGAATTTTTAATTGAGCCAAGCCACATATCCCAAGATTGTTCACGCGTCGGATCAATTGCCACCGCTCGGCGAAAATCGGTTGCGGCCTCCAGTTTGTTTCCAAGCATCATGTTAAGCATGCCAAGATTTTCCAAAGCTCCGGCAGCCATTTTTGTGTCAGAACTTTGCGAAAGATTTTCAAGGTGGGTCAATGTGTTATGAATGGATTGTCGGGTTGTATCCGGCAGCATATCTGCCGTAAAATTAGCAGCGTTAGGCTGCATCTTGGATTGTAGCATGGGAACCAAATACTCAAAATACGCCGCAAGGCTGACATATTGGTAATCCTTTGGGTCTAACTCCGCCGCCTTCTTCAAATTGGCAACGGTTTCTTTGGAGAAAAACGCAGAAAGCCATTTACTCGTGCTGATTTTTTCATTGTTCCTATAATAACGAATGTAACAATTTTGAAGATTGGACATGGACATATATCCAGCGCGTTGAAAAAATACTTCCGGCTCCTTGGGCCCAAGCGTCATCGCCCGGTCAAAACATCGGGATGCTTCATCAAGCATGGCTTCTGATTTATTGAGGATATCCGGCGAAGGCCGATAATCCAAAACTGCCTGTGGCGGCATTTGTCCCGGCGCAATCATGTTACGCAAATCCTTTGAGAACATGGAGCCAAACGAGTTGTCCTGGAGAAAATCCCCCAGGCCAACCCAGCACCTCCATTCATTTGATGAAATCAAAGTGGATTTGCGAAAATCGTTTTCAGCTTCGTCTTCGTTGCCCAGTGCGTCGAGAGCTTCACCAAGCGCCATCAAACTTAAGCCGTTCTGGGGATTCGCCACGATTTTGTTCCGGCAAAGCTGTTCCACCTTTTGATAACAAGACTTTGACTCGTTGGTTTCGTCATTGCTATCCAGCAAATACGCCAGGCGCAATAATTGATCAACATCATCAGGTTGAAGTTTTAATTTCTCGCGTTGCCCGGTGATCGCGCTAGGCAAATCTTCGTTCTGGTAAACCATCCATTTGCTTCCTTCAAAATTTATTCCCCATTTGCAGGTGAAATTTATTTCCGGAAAAACGACCAGTTCGCGCAGCCGGCCTGCACCGCGAGGCTGCGTTTCAGCGTTCAATGAAAGCACAGCGGCAAAAATCACTGCAAAGATTAGTCTTATCATTTGCGTCTTCAACTGATGAGTTGTCGCAAAGTAGAACGGCCGCACACCAAAGCAAACCTAAAACCGCGCGTCGAAACCGGCGCAAATGGCAAGCCGCATTTTAATTGTTTACGAGCTTCATCCAGAAATAATCACCCTTGAGCCGGTTCTGTCATCCACCAATACAGGCAGTCATGAATCTGGAACGGCTCTGAACGATGGGAGTCGCTGGCTGCAATGAATTCTTTGCTTGTTCGATCCGAGATCCCACCCTTCGGCTAGAACACTAGCGAGACCTTCGCCCAAAAGTAGTCGCCCTTGGTGGTGTTTTCGCTGTGCAACTGCGGCAGCCAGGAGCCGTCAAAGACCAGGGTCGATTTTCCAACAGGGTGCACATAGGAAATGGTCGGGCCAACACCGTATGATTGGGCCTCGAAACTGCCGAGTTTGGCTCCCGATCCACTGTCGCCGGTGATTTGCTGCAAATAAAAGGCGGTCGCACCCGCGCCGACAAGGCCGCCGAACAACGGCAGATGCTGCGCCACGGTGCCGTCCACATGAAAAATATCGCCCGACTGGTAATTCGCGTCGGTGTTTTCCGTGTTGAAGTCCAGCGCCGAAAAAACCGTGACTTCCGTGCCGAACTTGCTGCTGATCCAACTGGCAGCCACCATCGGCTCAAACGTCCAGTAACCCAGCCCGGTGTTGGCCAGGCTGGTGGTGCTGTAACTGCCGGACGGTGCCCAGACGTTGAACATGCCGTTGAAATGAAAGTCGCCGTTGGTCCAGCTCGCCATGACCGGCGACAATTCGATGTCGCCCAGGCCGCTGGCCGAGTCTTCGACGCCGGTCGTAAGGGGTTTGCGAGCATTGTTAAAAGTTGCGGTGGCTTTGACGTCCACCCATGCGAACGGCACAAAAATGCCGGACGACAATGTGCCACCCAGAAAGTCCAGCGGATAGGCATAAAGCATGGCCGGGACATCGGCCTCTGAATTCAGCGTCACGTTGGCCGCCAGAAGCCGGCCAAATGGCATACCTTTGGAGGCGTCAAAGGTGCCGTCATTGTAATTCAGATAAAAATTGGCGAAGTAAAACCCCGGAGCCGAGGGCGCCAGGGTGCTGAAGTCGGACTGTTGACCGGACATATAATGCCCGACACCGGATTGTTCGGCGCGGACAGTCGAGACCAGCGCCATCGCGCATGTAATGATGCAGACAAGGAATGTTTGTTTCATGATTTTGATTGGATTATTTTTTTGTTTCAGGCTGTTTGCATATTCCACCCTCGGAAATTAATGGCTGTCGGCGCTGGTTTCATTGTCACCGACGCCTTCGTCGGTGATCGAATGTCCGTCGCCCTCGACCATGACCGGCCCGTGCCCGTCTTCGGAAGCGATGCGCGGCTTGCCGTGGGCCAGGCCGACGCTGGCAACATACATCAGCGCGAGCGGCTTGGCGGATTCCTTGCCCAGCGCATTGAGGCGGTTCTGCATCGCCACCACCTGGTCGGGATGCGCGGCGGCAACGTTGTTTGTCTCGTAGGGATCGTCGGCGAGGTTGTAGAGGTCAACGCTCGTGGGAATCAGCGTGCGCCAGATGAGTTTCCAATCGCCCTCGCGCACGGCACCACGGAACGGCTCGATGTTATAGACAACTTCGGTGCGCGGTGAAGGCGCGTTCGCGCTGATGGTTTGCCAAACATCGAGACCATCGAGCGGCAGACATCTCGCGGTCGAGGCACCGGCAAGATTGGCGAGGGTCGGATACATGTCCACGACGTGAATCATCCCGTCCACCGTAATGCCGGGCTTTATGTGGCCGGGCCAGTTGGCCAGTGCACAAACGCGGCAGCCGCCTTCGAAGAGCGTGCCCTTGCCATCGCGATACGGGCCGTTGTCGCACGGCAGCTTGGTTTTGGACAGGTCGGCCATCTGGCCGGCGAACATCGCGTTGCGCGTGCCGCCATTGTCACTTTGGAAAACAATCAGCGTGTTGTCGCGCAATCCATTTTTGTCGAGCGCGGCTACCACGCGGCCAATCTCGTCATCCATGCACGTCACCATGCCGGCGTAAATGCGGCGAGTTGGGTCTTCTATGTTTTTGTAGCGGTCAATGTAATCCTGCGGCGCTTCATACGGCGTGTGCGGGGCGTTGAACGTGAGGTAGAGATAGAACGGTTTGTCCGCGCTTTGCCCGTTGATATATTTGACGGCGTCGTTGCCGATGAGCTGGGTCGTGTAACCTTTTTCGTGGACGGGTTTGTTGTTGCGGAACCAGTCCAGCACACCGGCGTCACTGTGCGTGTAATAATCCAGCTCGCCGATCATCGCGCCATATTGGTAATCGAAGCCGCGCTGCTTGGGCCAATACTTCAGGTTCCCGTGGCCGAGATGCCACTTGCCGATGATCGCCGTGGTGTAACCGGCCTCTTTCAGCGCCTGCGGCAACAGCCATTCGTTGGTGGCCAGACCGTAACCCGCCGGACCGGGGATGACGATGGTCTGCAAGCCGTAGCGGAACGGGTAACGGCCCGTCATCAACGCCGCGCGTGTGGGCGTGCACATCGGCTGCGCGTAGAACTGGGAGAACTTCACGCCGTTTTCAGCCAGCTTGTCCAGGTTGGGCGTCTTGATGTCCGGGCTGCCGTTGAAGCCGACATCTCTCCAGCCGAGATCATCGGCGACGATGTAAACGATATTGGGCTTGGACTCAGCCGCGCGGGCCGGCGTTGCAAACGGCAAAACCGCGACTCCTGCCAGAATGCTTAAGCCGCTTAATCCGTAATTGAGCATGGTGGGTTTCATTTTTGTTATTTTAGGTTTAACAGTTAATTTCCTCTTCAATTGAGTTTTATTCCAATGGGCGGATTGACTGCTAGCTGGATGGTTTCGACCAGAAGCCGCCCGGAAACCGGCTTGTGCAGAAAAGCCGAACAACCAATTTGCGTGGCTTCCTGACTGCATTCCCCGTCTTCGAGCGCTGTGACATAGATGACGGGAATCTTTGCCCCCATTTCGACCAAGCGGTGGCCGAGGTCGAGTCCGGACATCCCGCCCAACTGGATGTCCAGCACCAGACAACTGACCGGTTTGGCGGCAAGATCCTGCTGGAAGGCTTCGGCTGAAGGATAAACGGCTGTCTCAAAACCGGCCGCCCGCAGCAAGCGCCCGATGGCCCGGCCAAAGCTCTCGTCATCATCCACCACCGCGACTCGGATTTTTTTTTCATTCACGCGAATCAAGTCTGTTGGTCGAACTTGATTTGAGAGTAGTGCATACCGGGCGAAGCCGACTATTGTCACTTAGGACAATAAGACCGAAGAAGACTGTGGACCTGTTATTCTAACTCTGAATTCCCAGTGCTTGCGCCAGACGAACGAGTTCGGCCACGGATTGCATCCGCAGCTTGGAAGTAAGGTTGGCACGATGGGCTTTGATGGTGCGCTCCGTGGTATTGAGGTCAGCGGCAATCTGCTTGTTCAGTTGCCCGGTGACGATGTGTGTTAGCACTTCTCGCTCACGCGGGGTCAGCGTTTCGTAACGGGCGCGCAGCTCACGGGTTCTCGCGTGCGCCTGGCGTTCGCTGGTGTTCCGCGCCAGAGCGCGCTGCACGGCCGCAAACAATTTTTCCCGCTTCACCGGCTTGGTTAGAAAATCCTCCGCACCCTGGCGGATGGCATGGACAGAGGTCGGAATATCACCTTGGCCGGTGAGAAAAATCAACGGCAGCAAATTGCCGGACCCGGCCAGCGAAGCCTGCAGGGCCAGTCCGTTCATACCCGACATGTGCAAATCAACAATGACGCAACCGGGCACATCCGGCAGCGGGGTTTTTATGAACTCTTCCGCCGAGGTGAATGTCCTTGTTTCATAACCACCCGCCCGCAACAGCCGAGTCACCGCCGGCAGAAATGATGTGTCGTCATCCACTACAAAAACTGTGGGTGCGGTGGCATTCATGACTTTATGTCGGAGGTTTTAGCGGGGAGGGTGACATAAAAAATTGCGCCGCCGGCCGGCTGGTTCTCCGCCCGGATATGTCCGGCATGCGCCTCAATAATCCGCCGGCAGATCGCCAGCCCCATGCCCATGCCGTTTTGCTTGGTGGTGAAAAACGGCTCAAACAAACGCGGCAGGCTGGCCGGCTCGATGCCGGGGCCGGAATCCGCCACGGATATTTCAAGCTGCCCTTGGCCAGTGTGACGGGTTTGCAAAGTGATCTGGCGTCTCTCCGTTTGATTTCTGGCCATCGCCTCCATCGCGTTCAGGATGAGATTTAGAAAGACCTGCTGCAAATGAATCCGGTCACCTTCAACCAACGGCAGGTGCGGGGACAATTCCAATACGATGGTTATTCGCCTTGTGGTCGCATCGGTGTTGACCAGCCGGACCACATCCTCCGCCAGCAGATTAAACGCCAGCGGCTTGCGCTCCATTTCCTGCCGGCGCAACAGGGACCGCATCCGACGGATGACTTCGCCGGCCCGCTCATCGTCCTTGCGAATGTCCGCCAGGATGTCGCGCAACTCGCCGAGCGCCGGCGGATCTTGCTTCAGAAAAATTTCCGCCGCTTCCGCATTGCTTAAGATGGCGCCCAACGGCTGGTTCAGCTCATGTGCCATCGCCGCCGCCAGTTGCCCCATCACCGACACCCGGCCGGCGTGCGTCAACTGACCACGAATTTGTTGCAATTCCAGTTCGGACTGCCGCCGTTGCGTGATGTCCAACAACGCACCGCTCATGAGTTCCGGTTGCTGACTGGCATCAAACTCCGTGCGGCCATGCGCGGCAATCCAGCGGGTCCGGCCATCGGGAAGTTGCACCCGGTAATCTGCCTGATATTCACCGCTTCCACTTAGCGCTTTTTCGATGGCCGTGCGCACCACTGCGCGATCTTCGGGATGCACCAGATCCACGAAACGCGGAAGATCAATCTTTTCATCGGCCGAGACACCAAAGAGGGCGCGGGCATTGGCCGAGGCCCAGATTTCATCGCGGTTGATGTCCCACGTCCAGAAACCCAGTGCCGCCGCGCGCGCCGCCAGATCCGTGTGCCTCTCACTCTCGCGCAATTTGCGCGCCAGGGTCGCTGCGCGCAGCACGTCGGCGCTCAGTTCCATTGCCATCGCGATGATAACGCCCAGAAAGGCGAAACTGACGAGATAAGGTGTCTGCACCAGGCCCTTCTCGACCAGCAGCGCATGTCCCCGACAGGCGCAAAAGAAAAAAATGATGCTGCCGCCAACAATCACCGCCCGCCGCTGCTCCCCCTTTTTCCACAGGTTGATGGAGGCATCCAAAACAAAGATCACCACCAGCACGACGCTGGTCAAATCAACCACATTCCAGGGTCCGTTCACAATGGTCGGAACCGTGAACCACACGCCACCGAAGGTTTGAACTTTGTGAATCGCCACCGCCTGCCGGACGACCGGCACCGCCGCGATCAGGTTGGCAAACTGCGCCAGCAAATTCAACGCCACCGCCGTCAGGGCCAGCCATTTCCGGCCCGTGCCAAAAAAAGCGCACACAAACCCTACCACCGAGGCGACCATAATTCCGATGGGAACCACCGCCCAGCGCAATATGGCTTGGTAGCGGGCCAAATCATCAGTGCTTAGCAATGTAACTTCAAACCCACTGATGGCGGCGACCGCCAGCGCCGCGAGTGAAAAATACAAATGCGGTGCCCGCCGTCCATCCCCGAAGGCGATGCGCAGATGAACCAAGGCCAGCGTCAGGCAGGCTGCCGCCACCATCGGCCAGGTGATGGTCATCCAATTCATGGCGCCGCACGTTTGCGAAACCAAACATCAAAAGCAATTTTATTTCTCATTTTGAAATGGTTTAAAACAGCAGTGGCTTTCAATCCATTTATTGACTTCATCAAGTGAGCTCAGGTTTGGGACACTCAAAACCGCACCCCGAAACCTACGGTCAGGTAATAATCACTTTTTTGCGGGACGACGCCGTCGGCCTTGGTTTGTGGCTCTTGCAGATAATCCCAGATGAAGGACACGTCCAGATTGAGATGCCGTTTGATTTCAAATTCCAGCGTGGATACGGCGTGATGAGTATATTGGCCGGCCTCCCGCTCGGTGAGAGTGCTTTGCAAGGTCTGGATGAAAGTCAGGCGAGAGGTGACATCGGCTTTGAAATAGGAATTAAACACTCCCGCCGGCGTGGTGGCGCTGTCGGACTGGCCCGGCTCCACGTTTTCAAACCGCGTGTATTGATAGCTGGGGCCGGCCGACAATTGCCATTCCAGCCCCGTGCGGTCAAAAACATAGTAGCCGGCGCCGACGCCGCCCGTGAGGCGGTAGGAAATATTGGCCAGCGTATCCTGATAGTATTCCAACTGGACCGGCCGCACGAACCAGTCCTGGTTGAGCCGGACATCGTAGGTCGTGTTGACGCGCTTGTTGTCGGCGCTCTGGACATTGTTCACCTGGCTGTAATTGCCGAGGTAGTCAACCAGCAGCGTCGTGTTGGGCGTCCGCCGCGCCAGTTCCGCGCTGGTGCTCAACGTGGTCTGGCTGTTGTTGCCGGACTGGATGCTCAATCCCAGATTGAAGTCGCCCGACCAGTTGCTCAACCCGGTTTTCCCGCTGCCGTAGGTGATACCGATGAGATCATCGCGGGACAGGCTGACCGGCGGCTCCGATTGCACTGTCACGACGTCGTTGCTGATGACGACCATGCCATAAAGCGGCAATCCATAGTCAAACCGGGTGAACATCTGGTGCGCCGTATAAAGACTCCGGACATCCTTCAACTTCAGCGTCTGCTGATCCAGTTCGTCGCTGTCAAATTCCACCTCCTTGTTTTGAACATACTTGATCTCGCCGCGCAGCCATTCGCCCGACTTGAGCTGGACCCAGTCGGATCCGTCATGGCCCACGCCCGGCGGCTTCCAGGAAGCGGCGCTGGTCATTTCGTTGGTGACGACCACGGCTGCCGGCACGTTGTTCGCCGCAACCGCCGGCGTCCGCAGCAGGTCTCGGATTTTCGTTTGCGAAAAAGTCAGCCGCCCGGCAAGTTCGGAGTCGAACACAACATTGGAACTGGTTTCCGCGATCACCGTGCCGACGAACCGCTCGCCGTTCGTGCTCACCAGCACGTCGGCAGGCGCGAGCAGTGGCAACATCCCAAAAATCACCGCAAGCCAGTATGTTTTCAATATGCTGCGCATTGTTATTTGGCCGGCATGACCAGAGTTTTTTCCGTTTGCGCCGCCGCGAGCCGGCTCCACCATTCCTCGGCGCGCTCGCGCGTCCAGTCTGCCGCGCCCGGACATTTCATCAGCGCGTCGGCCAGTTCGCGGGCGCTCGCCGGACGGTCGGCGGGATTTTTGGCGAGACAACGCATCAGCAGGTTTTCCAGTTCCGGTGACACGGGTTTGCCCAATCGCTCGGAGGGTTTTACCGGAATATTTTTTACCTGATGCATCAGCACTTCGCCCAGCGTGGCGCAATCGAACAGCGGCTGGCCGGTCAGCAGAAAATAGCCAACAGCCCCGACGGAGTAAATGTCCGCCCGCGCATCCACCTTGTCGGGATGCTCCACGGCTTCCGGCGACATGTAGAGCGGCGTGCCGAGCGTGGTGTTGGCCCCGGTCAGTTCCAACTGCCCCTCCGCCGCGCGGGCTTTGACGAGGCCGAAGTCAAGCACCTTCACAAAATCCGGCAGGCCGCCACGCCGCGTGAGAAAAATGTTTGCCGGCTTGATGTCGCGGTGAACCAGCCCGACGCCGTGCGCCTCGGCGAGCGAGCCGCACACCTGGCAGAGGATGGCAATCACCCGGCACTCCGGCTGCGGGCCGTAATTTTTCACCAGCTTGTCGAGCGTCAGGCCTTCGAGATATTCCATCGCATAATAAAAAATCCCCTCCGGCGTGCGGCCGTAATCGTAGAGCGCGATGGTGTTGGGATGCGTCAACTGGCTGGTCATCTGCACCTCCTGCTCGAACCGCGCCAGGGTGTTCTGGTCGGCGGTGTCCGACTCCAGCAGCTTCACCGCGACCGGCCGCCGCATCAGCGCGTGGTGTGCGCGATACACCGAGCCGAACGCGCCCGCGCCGATCTTGTCGTCGAGCGCATATTGTCCGAGCTGCTTCGCCTTCAACGCCGCCTTGCGCGCGGCGGTTTGCAGGCGGTTCGCCATGCGCATCAAAACATAGATCGCCACCGAGCCGACGACGAGCAGCGCGAAGATAAACCCAAAACCCATGCGCATGATGTGCAGCGGACGGAACGCCTCGGACTCGTCCATCTCGGTGACCAGACCGAAATTAAATTCCGGCAGCCATTCCCAAGCGCCCACCACCGGCACGCCGCGATAGTCGCGGTAGCCGTCCACATTGAAGCCCGCGTGTCCGGCGGCGGCCTCGCGCACCGGCAGCGTCAACGGCTGTTCCGAACGGCGCTTGGGCGACGACTTGCCCTTACTCAAATCCACCAGCGGGTCGCGCAGTTCCAAGTTGAGAATTGATTGCGCGTCGTCCGAGTCGGGAATCAAACCGAGCCGACGCAACTCGTCGTCGAAGCGGCTGTTGGACAACAACAGCCCGTTACGCGAGAAGGCATACGTCTCGCCGGTCTCTCCGGCGCGTGCCGTCGCGAGGATGCGCGTGAAATCTTTTTCCGGCGCGATGCGCAGACCGAGCACGGCGATGACCGTGCCGTCCGCCGATTTGATGGGCGCGGCGGCGAACATCGTCGGCACGGCGGCATGCAATTTGCCTTTCGCATCCGGCAGCATCGCCAGACTGGGAGACGGCCGGGTGACCACAGCCTCGCCGGCGAAGCAGTTGGAAAAAAACTCCTGATAACCCGGCGGTGAAGCCATGCCGACGATCTCGTCGTGCTGCGCCGCCCGGATCATATAATTGGTGTCCACCAACACGAACCCGCTAAAGCCCTGCCGGTCCAGCCACGGGTCAAGCTCGGTGCGCAAGGACGCCGGTTCCGGCGAGGACAGCAGTTGTATCTGGGCGGACTGGCCCGGCTCAATTTTTATTTGCAACAGGGCCGTGACCAGTTCGCGCACGCGCTCGTCCTCCGCCAGGCTTTGGGCGTCCGACTTCATTGTGGTGGACCACGCCCGCAGCGCCTCGGCGTTGGCGTTGAGGATGACCTGGAGATTGGAGGCGATCTGCTGCTTGAGCGCGCCCTCCACTTTCAGGCGCAACGTGACCGCCACGAACGCCAGCACCACCGCCGCGACCAGCGGCCAGACCCAGAGTTGCGTGCGGAGAAAACCCTGCGTGCGCGCCAGATAACTGGACGAGCGGGACTTGGATTGCTGGTTCAGGCTCATGAGTCAATTCGGTTTCCGGAACAAACGTGACGCCGTCACTCTAATCAGAAAAAAACGGAGGGAATAGAAAATTCCCTCCGTCGAATTCTTACCGGCTGGCCTTGCGACCAGCGCAATTATTTCTGTTCGGCACCGGGCATCACCGGGGAGAGCGCGGTGCTCAGGCCGCTGAAGCTCGCCTGGAGTTGCTTGATGGAGTCGCGCAACGGCACGGCGTCCACCTTGGTTTTGGAAACGATGTCCTTGATGGTGTTCAGACCGCCGGCGGTCAAATCCGTGCCGAGATAGGTCTGGATGTCCTTGATGTCCGACGTGAACGGCTTGAAGGAATTCTTCACACCTTCATAACTCGCGTCCACATCCTTGAGCTTGGCGGTGACTTCATTCATGCGGTCCGTGCTGCGCTGTTTAAGGTCGGGACTGGCGATGGCCGCGATCTGGTTGGTCCAGTTTTCAGCGTAGGCTGCGGCGGCGTCCCGCATCTGGACGACTTTCGCATCCAGATTCTGGTTGGCGCTGTCCAGGTTTTTGGAGGCTGAAACAAAGGCATCATATTGATCACGCAGGTCGCCCTGCGACTTGAAGGTAAGGTTGTTCAGCGCGGCCAGCACGTCGTTGACACGGCCGGACGTCTGCGCCACCGCATCGGCGGAATTCTGCAGGGCCGTGGCCGTGGCCGTGCCTTTGTCATAGCTCTTGGAAACGCAGCCGGCCAGAACCGCCAGCACTGCGGCCAATGCGAAATTTATGGAGATGATTTTGATTTGGGATGTTTTCATAAGTGATTGATTCTACCGCCGCCGTGCAATTTAAGTCAAGGCCAAGTGTCCGGGCCGGCGGGATAAAACGTCTGCCGTTCAAAACCGGAAGGCGGCATCCACGCCGATGGACCAGCCATGAAAATCATTGCCCCACATATACGATCCGCCAAGCCCGAGCCACTTCACTTTCCAGAGTTCGCCCAGAAAATCCATCACGATTCGGGGATGCACGTCGTATATGTATTCACTGTTCAGGCCGTCCCGGATGCCGTCATAAAGTTCCGTCCGGCTGAAGTAGCCACCGGAACGTAATTCATGTCCCCACAACTCCATGCCCGTCGGCGCATCCACGTCAATTCGATTTTCCCAGGTCACCGAATTGCCATTGACGTCCGGATGACCCGAAGAGCCGCTGAAGGCTTCGGTGTAAAAATAAGTCGGATCCGAGGAGAAGGTGAAGATGGTGCGATCCCAGGTGTATTGATATTGAAAATCCATGGCCGGCCGGACCGTCCAGGTGTTCACTGTAAAGTCAATCAGTCCCAGTTGCCTGGCTTGGGCCTGGTTGGCCAGCCCGAACGCGCTGACGGCGGTGTAGTTGTTCTCCGTATGGCCATACATGCCCATGA
>CAZIFP010000037.1:0-15141 GCA_964538105.1 uncultured Bifidobacteriaceae bacterium | reverse complement strand
GGCTCAGGAACATGGCCGAGGCGGCACATCCCGCGCTGGTCTGCAAGAATTGGCGCCGGTTCATTCCGTTGGAGTTGCTTTCTTTATTCATATTGGTTGGAATTTTCCAGATAGTTTGTAGCCCATGATCAGTGTGGGGGCTTTTTGTTATTCTCTGCCTGCTCCACGGATTGGCCAAGCTTTTTTATTCGCGATTTTTCTCTGGCCAGCCGCAGATGGTGGCTACCTGGTTCCTTTGTGACCCACCTTTGGCCGGGCTAATGGTCGGTCGCCGATTTGTCAGGCCATGAAACTGGCCCATGACCAGTAACGGCAGCAGCAATCACACCCGCATACACAGCACTGTAAAACACGGGATGATCTTTTCGTGTGAATGACGTTTCCGCCGCTTCCCGATCCTCTCTCTGTTGCTGCTCCCAGGCCGCTTTGTCGCCAGCCGGGGGCTCTAATGATGAACAACCGCCACACATCCAGGCCAGGCCAATGGTTGGAATCAGCAGTTGTGTCAGCAGCTTCATGATTATTCAGGTTTAAAAACATCGAGTCCAGCCCAGCCGTAATGAATCTGACGAATCATCCGGGATTGTAATTCACTTTCCCGGATGGAACCGGGGAATGGCTCGAATTTCGCCCTGTCGAGCCGATTAATCGGTGAAAAAGACCTGGTAGGGCGGCGTTGCTGCGGGACGAACTCCGGCCTGGTTTTGGGGACAATCCGCGCTCCTGCACGGAACGGGGATCGTGGCCAGCCACAAAGCTCGTGACGGGGGTTTCAATCTCGTGGGAGAGACATCTTCCATCATGCCGCGCTTCCTTACTGCTTAAGCCGGTAAAACATTTTCTGGCCGGCGATGGGGTTGGTGACCACGAAGTAGGTGCTGTAGATGGTCGGGGGCGCGTCGGTGCTCCAAACCACGGGCGGCGTCAGATTGGTGGTGGACAGCAACGTGAAACCAGTGGCCGTGACCGGCCATCCCACCACCACGTTGGTTCCGGCCAGGAGGATGCCCAATGTCGGCGATGCTACCACGCTGCCGCAGACCGGGCAGGGAGCCGTCGGGATGCCATCATAGCTGGCACCCCAGCCGGTGGTTCCGTTGACATATAAAATCTGGGCCAAGGCCGTGTCGAAGTAAAAAACGCTGCCGCCGTCCACGGGTTGGTTCCCGGAAAAACAAACATAAGACAGGCTCTGACAGCCACCGAAGGACTCCAGGTCGAGACTCTTGAGGCCGGTGCCGAACGTCACACTTTGCAGGTCGGGGCAATAATAGAACGCATACGAACCGATGTTGGTGACGCTGTTTGGAATTGCAATGTCCGCCAGGCTGGTGCATTCGTTGAACGCCTCCTCCCCGATGCTGGTGAGGCCATTGCCCAGGCTGACGCCGACCAGGCTTTGACAACTGTAAAACGTCTGGGCACCCAGGCTGCGGACACTGTCCGGGATCACCACGCTGACCAGTCCGCCGCTGTCACCGAACGCACCGCCTTCGATGTTGGTGGCGGTGCCGGGGACGATATAGCTGCCGGCCAGCCCGCTCGGATATTGGATAAGATCCGTCTGATGCTTGTCAAACAGCACGCCGTTCAGGCTGCTGTAATACTGGTTGTTCGGATTCACCGTGATCGCCTGCAGGTTGGTGCAATCATAAAACGCATACTGCCCGATGCTCGTGACGTTGGTGCCGATGCTCACATTGGCGATGCCGATGCTGTATTCAAACGCCGCGCCCTCAATGGTCGTGACATTGGTGGGAATGGCATAGCCTCCAACCAGCCCGCCCGGATAAGCGAGCAGGTAGGTCCGGCTCTTATCGAATAAAACGCCGTTCGTGCCGGCGTAATCAGCATTGGCCGCATCCACCGTGATCGCGCTCAACGTGGCGCCCACAAACGCCGCGCCGACGTTGGTGACGGCGGCGGCAATGTTATAGCTGCCGGTGACACCGCCCGGAAATTGGATGAGCGAGGTCCGGGCCTTGTTATACAACACTTGGTTCGTGCTGACAAAATCCGGATTGTTCGTGGCCACCGCGATCACGGTCAGGCTTTTGCAATCCACGAACGGAGCCACGCCGATGTTGGTGACGCTGGCGGGGATCGAAACGCCGGCCAGAGCCGGGCAATAAAAGAAAGCCTCGTCCGCGAGGGTTGCGACGTTGGTGCCGATGGCCACGCTCGTCAGGGTGAAGTTCTGGTAGAAGGCCGCGCTGCCGATGCTCGTGACGGGCAGGCCCGTGATCGTGTTGGGAATGGCCAGCGTGGTGTCAGTGCCGGAATAGCTCTGGATGGCCGCCGCTCCGTTGTTGGTGGTGTAATATAAAGTGCCGGCTCCTGTGGGGTATTGGAACACTTGCTGGGCCTGGGCCATCATCGGCAGGAAACATAATACCGCCGCCAGCAGGCAATGTTGCATCCAGTCACGTTTGGTCCTCATGATGATTCCGGCTCTCCTCTCGCCGAATTGATATTGCACCCGGTCTTCGGGAAACACAATGAAAAACTGACCACAATAGCTTCGCAAGACTGGTGGCTGGCGGCAAAGGCTGGCACTCTGCAAGGAATGGTGGCCCGCCGCAAGTTGCGGGCCTGGGGAATGGCTCGAATCCCTTTGCGCCATCCAGACAAACACGTCCAAGACTCCAACATCGAGAGATCCGATGCCGGCTATCTTTTTATCAATTTGTGTTCGGGACCGGCGGGATCTAGGGTGGCAACATGAAAACTTCAAAATCCATGTCCTTGATCAGGGTCGCTCCCGGCAGGCGGCGTGGAGAGGTGGCCAAACGGATCCTGCTCCTGCCCGTCGTGATGACAATGCTCGCAGTAAACGGCTGCGTCCATTACAACGATGCCAGCGAGCCTGCGTCTTGGCCGAAGCCCGTTTCCGTAACTGATCCGAAACAGTTTGACGGCGTTTATACCAACCAAAATGTCAAGGTTACCAACTACCGGTCCGGTGTCCCCGTCCCCGACCTGTTTGACTTCATCACCGGTCGAAGGACCACGAACGGGGTGCAAGGGAGCCAGGTGGAGATACGCGCAGCCAAAGATGGAAGCACATTGCATGTTCGCCTTTTGGATGGGCACGGATTGGAAATCGCGGCAACCGACCTGCATCGTGGTTCCGACTTTGATCTGTCCGACAACGCCCTTGCCTTATATGGACCCTTTTCAGGCTACCACGGCTCATCAGGAAACCTGGGTGCCGGAGTGGGGCATCAAACGGCCCGGTTGTATGTTTCATCAACCCATGACCTGCTGGGGACGCAGTCTAAAACCAACGTGGCGCTTCTGTTTTATTTCGTTCCGAGCGTGCTCGGCGGCCAGGATTGGATTCTCTGGCCGAGGTTGGCCAGTCCCTGAAGCTTTTTTAACGGAAACTGAATTCATTCACATAAATCTGATCACCCATTGACATCTTTTCCCGCCGTGGCAGGTTCCTTGTCAGATTTGATCGGCTTTTAATTTGGTGAACCGGATGAAAAAACAAATATGAAAATGCTGATTTTAACCCTGGCGGCGGCAATGCTGGCAATGCGATTGCCAGCACCCCCAATTCCTCCTGTGCTTTCCATCAGTCAGATAACATCGAACAGTGTCACTATCACAGTGATTGCTGGTAATCCCTATAATTATGTCCTGCAATCGTCCACCAACCTGACTTCTCCAAACTGGGTGATCATCGCAACAAATTATGCGGTTGCTGCTCCAGTTGTCTTTACAAATATCCCCGCCACGAACGTCACCGAGTATTTCAGGATGAGAAATCCGCCTTGAGCAAAGGCTTGCCGGCGGCAAAGGCTGGCACTCCGCAAGGAATGGTGGGCCCGCCGCAAGGTGCGGGTCTGGGGCAATGGCTCGAACCGAGGATCAAATACATCAGGTGGGACAAGACCGGTTTGTCCATACCATTTCTGTTCAGCCTAAGACCGCGTCATGTTTGTTCAAAACCAGGCCGATATTTTTAAGTTGACTTAAAGCCCGCTGCGTAGTATAAAGTGTTACGTTAATTCCTGCTGGCGGATGCTCGTCGGCAAATATTCCATCCGATTATGAAAAAGATTCCCCAAACTCACGGCTGCGGTGCGATATTGACCGCCACAATCCTGTTCGGTGCGTCAAACCTTCCAGCGCAAACATCCACGGCGGGTGTCGGCCCCGGCGAAGGCTGGACGTTGTTTGGGAATTCAGCCTGGGTTGGGAGCAACATATTTGTGGCGCGGAACGCCCCGAACTCGGATTGGAATCCCAGCGGCGGCTATGACATTGTGACCGGGGTAAATCCGGGTTCGCTTTACACCTTCAGCCTGCAATACCTGACCGACACGGGCATCACCCTGTCAAGTGATTCTGTGGCCCTGCTGCTCACGTTTGAAAATTCCTCCTGGGTCAACATCGGCACGGTGGAAAATGGATATGGCTATGACAACGGCGGTTTCAATTTTTCCGCGCCGGTCAAAAATATTTGGTATTCGGGAAGTGTTTCCGGCACCGCGCCTGCGGGCGCAACCTCGTTGGTGGCTTATGCCATGTTCGAGGACAACGGTCAGACCACGACGGAAGAGGTCTATTTCAACGATATGAACATCACGCCGATGCCGGCGCCGGAACCGTCGGCTTATGGCTTGATTACCGTGGGACTGGGTTTGTTTGCCTTGCGGAAAAGGCGAGTTTAGTAGCGTTGAAGGTCCTGAAAAGTTTTGCACGATGACGCGAATTGATTATAAAGAACCGGCGGAGCATGGGGGGCAGATGCAAGGAACTGGGGAATGGCTCGAATCCCGATGCTAACCATCCTCGAAACCGATGAGAACCCAGTGTCCGGCGGCAACCGCGCTATCTGGAGATGGGCGGAGGAACCCGCTGAAGAAGCGTGATGTCACCGGACAATGAATAATCTCACGCGCAGCCTCAATTCTCCATGGGGTGTTTTACCCATCGGAGTTTAACCGTAGGTGACGACGTGAGGAGGCTCATTTCAAATTCGGAATTCGGAATTTTGAATTCGGAGTTAAAATGATGAGCCACGTCACCTCGTCTCCTACAAAATCAATTGTGCGGCTGCCGGCAAAGGCTGGTTGGCGGGTCTGACCACGCGCTGCGGGCCAGACCCCGGCTTGCACCAGCCCCGGCTCACACAACGCCCGGTCGGGTTACACCCCATATCCTTCGCAGGCTTCTCCGGTGATGCTATTACAGAGCAAAAAACCAAATTCGGGATTCCGACAACAAACAAATTGAAATGGACAAAAGCATCATGATAAAAAAAATTAAAATTCAGACCGGTATAATATGGAAAAAATGGTTCCCATCAGGCCCTGTGTTTGCGGCTTCCGGGATGTTCCTGTGCTGCGGGGCGAATGCCGCTCAACTGCCGGTGAACCTTGGAACAGCCGGCAATTATGTGATCCTGTCAAAATCAGGAATTTCAACCGTGCCAACCTCCGCCATTACTGGAGATATTGGCGTAAGCCCCATCTCCTCGACCGCCATCACCGGATTTTCCTTGATCCATACGGTTAACACTCCCTATGCCACCTCTGCCCAAGTTACGGGAAGAGTTTTCGCGCCCGACTATTCAGCCCCAACTCCTGCCAACCTGACCACGGCTGTCGGCGACATGCAAACGGCCTACACCGACGCCGCCGGACGAAGCACCCCCAATTTCACCGAACTGGGCGCCGGCCAGATTGGCGGGCTGACCCTCGTCCCAGGTCTCTATAAGTGGAGCACCAGTGTCTTGATATCATCCGATGTCACCGTCAGCGGTGGCCCGAACGATGTCTGGATTTTCCAGATCGCGGGGAAAATCACCCAGGCAAACGGAACGAAGATTCATCTGGCGGGGGGTGCCCTGGCCAAAAACATCTTCTGGCAGGCCGCCGGTCTGGTCGCGCTGGGAACGACGAGTCACTTTGAGGGGATCATCCTGTCTAAAAAGTTGATCAGCCTGGCCACGGGTGCCTCGATCAATGGCCGGCTGCTGGCACAAACCGCGGTCACTCTTCAGGGCAACGCCGTCACGACGCCGGCTGCTTCGGCGGCAACCCTTACGCTGATATCAGCGGCGGTCGTCACCGGTCCTTACTTGGATGCCATCGGCCAGTCACTGAATCTCGTGACCAAGACCATTACCGTTCCCTTGTCAGGCTTTGTGCAGTTCTATCGTATCCGGTCAGCGACCGCCGTGAAGATAAGCAGCATCACCATTACTGGTGGCAACGCGGTAATAACCTATGATTAAAACCGTGTGATATTCAAAGTGGGTGGCTGGCGGCAATGGCGCCCGGGGTCAGGATCTTCGCAAGGAGCATTCATTCAATGCCGAATTCCGAACAACTCTTATACGCCACCCCTCCGGCCAGAATGGACTTATCTTTTGCAAGCCGGCTGGTGAAAAAGGCGGCGCATGGGCAAGATGTCAAAATCCTTAACGCCAGCAAAGAGATGGACGTTCCTATGATTAAGATGGACGTTCCTATGTTTACACCACTTCCCATGTTGACCGTTGAAAAGGTCAGGTTACATTTCAATCCACATTCCAATCCATGACTTTCAAATCAGGACACTACCTCGCCTATTGCAATGGTTCGGCCCCGGGAAGTGTGGAGGTGGACAACGTCACAAGTGAAAAAACAAACATGAAAATAAAACTGCTTGCCACGTTCGGATTTATAGCCGGACTGGTCGTGTTCCAAACCAGCCTGCAGGCGCAAACATGCGCCATCAACACCAGCTCCACCTATCAAACCATAGACGGCTTTGGCGCGTGCAGCGCATTCGCAGATCCGGTTTCGATGACCAGCGCCCAGGCCGCCACCTTGTTTGGAAGAAATGACGGGCAAATGGGGCTTACGCTGTGGCGCGTCCGCATTGACCCAACCCAGGCCTGGTCCACGGAGTCAACCAATGCCGCATTTGCCCATCAATGGGGGGCCAGGGTGCTGGGCACGCCCTGGACGCCGCCGGCCTACATGAAGAGCAACACCAACACCATTGGCGGCACGCTCAAAACCAACTATTATGCCGCCTATGCGTCCTATCTCAACCTGGCGGCGACCAGCATGGGGCTGGATTACGTTTCCATGCAGAACGAGCCGGATGCGACCGTCAGCTACGAATCCTGTTTCTGGACGGGCACGACCATGGAAAACTGGTGTGCCAGCAATGCCCCGGCGGTTGGATATCCCATCGTGATGCCGGAATCGGAGAGTTTCAATCCTTCCTTTTCCGATCCCACACTCAACAACAGCACGGCCGCGAACAATGTGACAATCATAGCCGGGCACCTTTATGGTGGAATACTGTCCGGTCCCTATGCGAATGCTCTCAATCATGGGAAACACGTTTGGATGACCGAGCACTATAATACACAAGGCAGTTCGAGCGCGGCATGGGCAAGCTCGAACATCCTCAGCGCCGCATACACCGCCTGGGAGGTTAGCACCTGTATGAACCAGCAGATGAGCGCCTACATCTGGTGGCGGGCTTACCATACTTCGCCTGCATACGATGATTTGATTGAAGGCCCCACGCCAAACGTGACCGGTTACACGCTGGGCCAATTCGCCAATTTCATCCGGCCCGGCTATGTCATGGTGGGAGCCACTTTCAATCCCTCCCCGGAGGTCTTTGTCACCGCTTACACCGGCAGCGGCACCCTGGTGGTGGTCGCGGTCAATACGAACACCGTGCCGGCCTCGCAAACGTTCTCCATTTCGGGCATGTCGGTGTCATCCATGATTCCCACGGTCACATCATCCAACCTGAGCATGGTTCAGGAGCCGGGCATTCCCGTCGCCGGCGGCAACTTTACTGCCACCCTGCCGGCCCAAAGCACGACCACGTTCGTTTCCGGCTCTTCCCCAATCCTGGTTAATGCGCAACAGTCCAACGGCGCGTTCCAGTTTTCCTTCACCGGCGTTGCACCGCTCCAATACACCGTCCTGACCTCGACGAATCTCTCGCTGCCCCTGAGCAGTTGGACGGTGGCGGGTTCAGCCACAAACACCGGATATAATAATTATACCTTCAGCATCCCCCTGGTGCCCAGCCAGCCGGCGCTGTTTTATCGCGTGCAGGTTCCGTGACGTGACCGTGCCGTTCCGGGCCAACGAAAGGAATCAGACAGAGGAGCACCTCTGTCCTACCAATTTAAGATGGGTGGCTGCCGGCAACAGGGCGCGAGTTGTCTCAACTCGCAGCGGCACCGCCAGACTGGACGGAGTGGAATTGTTTCAAGCTGGCTGGTCTGGCCACGCGCTGCGGGCCGAACCTCGGCTTGGCATTGGGGACAATCCGCGCTCCGGCTGGCACTCCGCAAGGAATGATGGCCCACCGCAAGATGCGGGTCTGGGGAATGGCGAGAATCCTTGCGCTAAAACGTATGGCCTGGGCAACTGCGTCTGGTTTCCGGTGCTGGATGATCTCCCGCTTACGAAAGAATTGTCACATCTTTTTCCGCGCCGCGTTTGCAAAACCCAAAGACCAACCAACCATGATTCCGAAGGGAGCAATTTCCCACAAAGACACCACCCCTTTTAGGCCCTCAGAAAAGTCATAGCGCGGCATGATACCCATGGCATCCGATGCCACCAGCGCCAACATCCAAACCACCACCGAAACCAGGACAGCCTCACTAATCCGTTTGGTTTGAACGACAGGAAACCTTCCATAGATCCACCGCATGCCCAAAGCCAGGAAAGAAAGGGTGGCAGCCGCCGCCACGCTGGACATTTGCTGGCCGGTTGTCATTTCTGAAAATCTCCCATCTTTTAAATAAAACGCCTGGGCGCCTGCCAAAATTGGAATCAAAAGCGCGAAAGCCAGCATGAAGATTTCATAGAGCATCCAGATGCGGGCTTGTGGCGCCCCGCCGGCTTTCTCGAATTCATTTCGGATGGCTTGCACCGGTCCCATTTTCTGAACGGCAGCATCAAAAGCTTTTTGTTCATCCAGTCCCGATTTGACCAACCGCCCGATTTCATCGCGCAGATGAATTTCCAGTTCCTCCAGCGGCACGGGAGTTTTGATTCCGGCGGTCAGCATTTGCTTCCGCCAGTCTGCGATGGATCGTTCGAGATCAAACATATTTTAAAAATCAATAAGGGTGCGCTCTTGGGCGGCTTTTTCCAATCCGTAGCCCACGCCGCCCAGGACTGATCCCATGGCCAAGGTCCACGAGCCCAAAATTATGCCGATGGAAAAATGTAATGGCGTCATGAAAAAGCAAAGTGCCACAAATACAAGCCCCAAAAAGCAGCCGGCGGTTCCCACCATTGTTCTGGTTCGTCGGTTGGGGACGAGGGGAAGAATTCCCCGACATTTCTTCCAGCCTAAAATGGAAAGAACACTCACTGCCAGGGCGGCAAAAACAAAAATCCGTTCGACCACGCCAACCGCGGCACTGAATCTTGGCACGGTGAGCAACAACATAACCGGCACCGCCGAAAGCCAGACGGCAAATGTGGAATAGGCGATTCCAATGATTTTCCAACGTCTGACGCTCCGGCTATCGCCCAGATCAAAATAAATGAAAGCGTTGCACAAGCCGAAGAAAACAATTGCACCACCGGTGAACAGCCACTCCATTTGTTCGTTTCGGCGCAGGTGTGCCGCGTCAGGATGTTCGGTTAATATCCGAAGAATCATTGCCGCGCCAATAAACATGGCCAGGAGCCCTATTTTTTTCATGGCTGTGCTGTCATCTTTTTTGAATTCGATTCCGAGAATTTCAGGCCGGCCAATTCGCCGGACGGAAATCTCAAAAGCCTTTTGCTCGTTCAATCCCGACTTCACCTGCCGCTCGATCTCATCGCGCAGATGGCTTTCCAATTCTTCCAGCGGCACGGGAGTTTTGATTCCGGCGGCGAGCATTTGCTTCCGCCAGTTGGCGATGGATTGTTCAAGGTCAGCCATGTTGCTCTTTTCTCAAGCCGGCCAAAACGGAATGCACCAGCGACCACTGTTCGTGGTGCCGGGCCATCGCGGTTTTGCCGTTTTTTTTGAGCGAATAATATTTCCGTTTCCGTCCGGTCTCGCTTTCGCCCCAACGTGACTTGATTAGCTTCCGGCGTTCCATCCGGTGCAACACCGGATAAAGCATCCCGTCCGTCCATTCAATTTTATCCGCGGACAGCCGTTTCACTTCTTGGATCAACGCATAACCATAGCTCTCGCCGCCGGAAAGAATGGATAAAATCAGCGGCTCGGTCGAGGCGGCCACGAGTTCTTTGTTTAACATAGCGACACGATACATTGTGTAGCAATGTATGTCAAGCGCAAAAATGGCCGGCTGGCGGCAACCGGAGGCGGCGTGAGGAGGCGGTTAATTCAATTCCGCATTCAATATTCCGAATTCCGAATTTGAAATGGCACTCCGCAAGGAGCCTGGACGGGCACGGGAAATGGTTGGCGCCGTTCGTTCCGCCTTTGCAGTCATGGCGAGCGGAGACGATAAAAACGGCCGGGATAATTCGTCCATTGAGGATCGCTGAAATAGGCTGACCCACCACCGAGCGTGTTGGTTCCTACCTGAGACCAGATACGATTGGCCAGATCCGTGCAGGCTTCCACCACTATGACGGCGTTGGTGGGGCCGGTGAGTATGAATCCAAACTGATTCATCTGCACCCCGGCTTGCATCTGCGGGTTCCAAAGCACCGTCGGGGGACCTCCGAATGTTGCACCCCAGCCGATGGTTCCAGGCAGATAATAGACGGTCGTATCGTCAGGGAATACAGGGATAGGCGACATGATCGGACCTTGATCAATAAAGAGCCCGGGCGTGTTGCCCTGAAAATAGACCCCGCTCAGATTGAAGCATCCAAGGAACGCACCCAACCCGATGCCGGTCACACTGCCGGGAATCGTTACACTGGTCAGCCCATTACAATTGAAGAACGCATCCTGCCCAATGTTGCTAACGCTGTCGGGAATCGTGATGCTGGCCAGGTTTGTGCAGTTATAGAACGCTTCGTCTCCAATGCTGGTAACACCGTTGCCGATGGTGGCATTCGTGAGGCTGGTGCAGCTGGCAAACGTATCCGGCCAGATGCTGGTGACAACGCTGTTGGGAATGGTGATGCTGGTCAGGCTGGCGCAATCATAGAATGCACCGGGGCCGATGCCGGTGACACTCTTGGGGATGGTGACACTAGTCAGGCTGGCACAACTGGAGAATGCGTCGTAGTAGATGCTGGTGACCCCGTTAGGGACTGTATAGCTGCCGGCTTTGCCTCCCGGGCAGGCGATGAGCGTCGTCTGGTTATGGTTGAACAGAACTCCGGCCAAACTGATATAAGCCGGATTGTTTGTATCCACCGCGATGGCCGTCAGGCTGGTGCAGCCTTCGAACGCTCCGTCCTCGATTTCGACAGCGTCGGCGGGAATCATGACATTGGTCAGATCGGAGCAGTCGGAGAAGGCGTAGGACTCGATGACGATGACGGAGTCGGGGATGGTGACGCCGGCCAGACGGCTACAACGGAAGAAGGCTTCGTATCCGATATCGGTGACGTTGGTCGGGATGTTGACGCTGGTCAGGTTGCTGCAATCGTTAAACGCCATGAAAGGGAGGGAGGTCAGGCCGTTGCCGATCGTGACACTCTGCAGGCTGGTGCAGTAATAGAACGCCAAATCCGCCATGCTGGTGATACTGTCGGGAATGATGACATTGGTCACGCTGGTGCCGCCGAATGCGTCATAGCCGATGCTGGTGATGGCCATGCCATTGGTCGTGTCCGGTATTGTCACTGCGCCACCCGAACCTGTGTATTGTGATATGTTGAGAGAGCCGTCATAATTGGTCGTGAAAGTGAATTGGGCTTGCATTTCGGCAGGCAGCAGCAACAACAGTAAAAATACCGAAAGCAGTCTTGGTGATAAAACTGATCCTGACCTGGCCGTAAACTTCATAAGACACCCTGTTTTTTAAGTGGTTGCATGCTTAAGATGATTTCCTGTCTGACGTGGGCGAATATAACCGCTAATAATCCTCAAATATAGTCGCATGTTTTGTGCACAACAGCTCGGCAGAATTGATGTCCGACGCATGGTGTGGGGACTGTTGGAATATTTGCGGGTCGATAACCCGGCGCAGGTTAGGTGGCTGGCGGCAAAGGCCGGCTCTCCGCAAGGAATGGTGGCCCACCGCAAGGTGCGGGTGCCACCTACTTCCGCTGTGCTTTTAAATCCCGCCATTCCCTTAGTTTGGTTTTGGCGATCAGGATTTGTTCCTGGGTAAACGCTCGATTGGTTTCAATCCGGCGCACAATCTTTTCAGCACGCCCCACATCACGGCAATGCAACGCATATGCCCCGACAAGCTTTAACCACAAATCAAAATCCTCCGGTTGTTCCTGTGTCTTCCGCTCCAAAATCTCCACGGCGGTTCCAATGTGTCCTTGGACCAACATTTCATCAACTGACTCAGGCAAAGGTTCGATTGCTACCGGTGCTGGCGTTCCCTGGCTCCATTCAACGATTGAGCGCCGGGCAAAATCAATGTGGCTGCGCGAAACATGGGGTTGTTGCTCCAGTGCCTGCAAAACTTCCTGCGCCTTGTCAGAACTTTTCATCTCCTGCGCGTAAAGCCGGATCAACATCATGGCCGCGTCCACCTCGGCTGGCTTTTTCAACAACACCGCTTTAAGGATGGTTTCTGCTTCAGTGAACCTGCCTTGCCGACGCAGTTGGGAGGCTTCTTTCAACGGATTGGTTCTCTTGAATTCACTCTTGGGAATACCGAGATGTTCCAGCGTGGCTTCCAGAGCCAAAACGCTGACGTCGCCCGATTCCATCAGCCGGTGGCACAATTGAATGGCGGCTTCTTTGTGGCCGTGCTTGACGAGCCTGGCAATCGCATCCAAATCACGCTCGCTCTTCTTGGGATCGAATTCGCGATTATCATCTGGATCAATGAGCCAGTTGAATATGCGGGCGACCATTTCACTGATGCAGCTTCCCCAGACGGCGGCCAGCGGCAGGGTGACGACCAGATAACCCACGCCCGACGCTCCATCGTGGTAATGCCAAAACTGCCACATAAACCAAAACCCGGCTTCCAACAGCAACAACGAGATGCCGCAACGCAGACCACGCCGCATTCTGTCCTGGGCTAAATTCTCGCCGGTTAACTTTGTGTCGTAACCGCTCAGCCACCAGGAGGCTGACCCGGCTAGAATCAGGAAAATGATGTCGGCGATTAAAAAGGTCATAAACCGGCTCTGCACATGAGTTTGGAGTCAGTGTTAAAGCGATTGCAAGCTCATCCGATTCACAGGCCTTCTCATGCGTTGCAGGTATGATGAACACATTGGTGTTTAACGACGTGAAGAGGCCCTTCATTCAATTCCGAATTCAAAATTCCGAATTCCGAATTTGCAAAGGCCCGCCGCAAGGATCCCGGACGGGGCTGGGGAATGGCCGCCACCAAAATGTCACTTTGGGAAAACCCTTCCAGGCACTATCTTTACCTCCGAATGCCTAAAATCATTCTATGCCTGCTGCTCCTGGCGTCCAGTCGGGTTGCGACCCAGGCGGCGCCACCGCCAACCAACTCCGCCAGCCCGGTGCTCATCCTTGAGAACAGCACCATGCCATTGACGACGGCCAGGGCCACGCTCATCGTCGGCCCGCTCACTCGCACCAACGGTGTCTATGCCGGCGATTTCAAGGTCAAGGTTTTCCCATATATCTTCAAAAGTGACCGGGGACGGCTGGCCATCAACGTCCCGGATCAGGCGCTGGCTGCCATGAATCAGGGCAAAACCGTGGCCATCACCGGCACTTCCACCTCCACCAAGAACGGCATCATCCGGCACATCGAAATCACGGCGACACCGAAGGATCGGGATCACGGCACCGTCAGCCTGTGGTTCATGGCGGGGAACCAGAAAATGATTTTTACCCCGGCCTACCATTTTGCCGGCCAAGCCATGGCTTCGGTGTCCGCACCGACGCCTCCACTGATCATTAGCCTCCGCTAAAATTGCGGGTTAGGGTAGTGTCGGAACGCATCGGCCCAATTTAGCAGGGTAGCCGAGACAAGGGACACCGCCCTAAACCTGCCGCCATCTGACCATTTTCCCGCAATCAAATCAAAGACGGGACGGCAACAAATCGGTTAAAATTTGGTGGCTGGCGGCAAGGGCTGGCCCACCGCAAGGTGCGGGTCTGGGGAATGGCTCGAATCCCGGCGCTAACAGCAGGTGACGACATGAGTCTCTGACTGAATACCGGCAAGCCGCGCAACCTGGCGCAAAGTGTCCGCCGGGGCAAGGTGATGATTCACCAATATTCTTTCTCGATTACTACGGGCTGATCGAAAACCGATAAAATCTCTGCGGGCCAACGGCTCCGCCAAAATTGGTCATATTTAGCAACCCACCGACACTGTTCGTCACCGAGGCACCGGTCACATCCGACCAGGCTGCGGTCAGATTGGTGGTGGACTGGAGTTGATAAGTGTCCCCGGTCGCGGAAAGAATGCCGAGGACGACGTTCGTGCCGGCCAACTGAATTTGTGTGATTTGATTGGTTGGGTAGGTGATCGCCCCGGTCAGTTCGAAGATCATGCCATCGGAACCAGCCCCGCCTTTCAAGGTTGTGCCGTAAAGATTTCCGCCGTTTGCCTGAATCAGCCCTCCGAGCGGCTCGTTTCCATCGTTGGGCTGGCTGCCAAAGGAGTAGAGAACCGTTTCGCTGCCGCCGGGGCTGATCCGAAACACGGTGCCGATATCATACGTCCCGCCCTTGGTGGTCGTCCCGTAGAAATTGCCGTCGCTGCCAATCATCAGCGAGCCGGCACCCAATCCCTCGCCGGGTTGGATGTCAAAGGAGTAAAAGAGCGACTCGCTGCCGCCGGGGGTGATCTGGAATATGGCACCGCGATTGGTGAACGTTCCGCCATCAAGAGCCGCACCGTAGAAATTCCCGTCGCTGGCCTGCACCAGCTGGCCCGGTGCGAATCCATCGGGAACCTTGCTGCCAAAATAATAGAGAACCTGATAACTGCCGCCGGGGCTGATCCGGAACACCGTGCCGAAGCCAAGCACATAACCAAAGCCAATACTGGGTATGTTCGTTATCCCGCCAAAGAAGGTGGTGCCGTAGAAGTTGCCGTCGCTGCCCAGG
>CAZIFP010000036.1:0-15155 GCA_964538105.1 uncultured Bifidobacteriaceae bacterium | reverse complement strand
TGGCCGGGCGACCCGGATGGCACCACGGTTTTCCCCCAGCAAATGCTGGTGGATTATGTGCGCGTTTACCAGCAAACTGCGCCGCTTCAGATTTCTGCTGCTCAATCCAATGGGAGCGTGGTTTTGTCCTGGCCGACAAATATTGTCTGCCACTTGCAGACGCAGACCAATTCATTGGCGGGCGGAAGCTGGATTGACCAGACTAACACGACCAGTCCGGTTGTTTTGACGTCCGATCCAAACAACACCAGCGTCTATTTCCGATTGGAATCGCCGTAGGCCGACAATCGCCACTTCAGTCCAAGGCAGGCGAAGGAATCACGACATCGCTTCGTCGGCGATGTTTTTTTTCCAAAGGTGGATGGTCGTTTGGAACTTCTTTATGAAAGCAAATTGTTTTACCCGCATCAGAATTTTGAGCCGTATTGCCAACAGTGTTTGCATCACCGGAATCTGGCTGGCGGCGGCGGGCAGCCTATCAGCCCAGTCTTGGACGAATACAACGCTTTCGGCCGGCCAGCGCGCGTCGTTGCTGGTCGGCGCCATGACCTACAACGAAATGGCCACGATGGTTGCCGGCGCATCCGGGCCTTATGTTGGATATATTCCCAACAACACACGGCTCGGCATTCCGGCCCTTAATTTGCAGGACGGTCCGGCGGGAATCGGCGATGGCGCCAACAACGTCACGGCGTTTCCGGCGCCGATCACCATCGCGGCGAGCTGGGACGTGGCGCTCTCGCGGCAATATGGCAGCCTGATGGGTGCGGAGGCGCGTGGCAAAGGCGTCAACGTGCTGCTCGCGCCGATGATGAACACCGCGCGCGCCTATCAGGCCGGAAGAAATTTTGAGGGCAACGGTGAAGACCCGCAGCTTGCCGGCGCGATGGTGGCGGCGGAGATCCAAGGCATCCAAAGCCAGGGTGTCATCGCCACGGCAAAACATTTTGTGTGCAACGACCAGGAAACCCTGCGCACTTTGATCAGTTCGGACGTGGATGAGCGCACCCGCCAGGAAATTTATTATCCGCCGTTTCGCTCGTCGGTGCGGGCGGGCGTCGGCGCGGTCATGGGTTCCTACAACCGGGTGAACAGCCGCTATGCCTGCGAGTCGGAAGCGTTGAACGCCACGCTGAAAAAACTGTGGGGTTTCAACGGCTTCGTCATGAGCGATTGGGGCGCGGGCTTCGGCACGGTGGCGGCTGCGGACAACGGTCTGGACATGGACATGTATTCCGGCGGGTTCGCCATCGGTTCGCTGACCAGCGCCATCCAGTCGGGCAATGTGCCTGCGACCGAAGTCAATGGCATGGTGCAGCGCACGCTCACGAGCATGTTTCAATCCGGCATGTTTGACAATCCCGGCACCGGCAGCCTGAGTTCAAATGTCACGGGCACGGCCCATGCACAATTTGCCCGCAACGCCTCCGCACAGGGAACGGTTTTGTTGCAGAACACCGGCGGCTTGCTGCCGCTGAACACTTCGGCAATTCATTCCATCGCGGTAATTGGTTCGGCCGCCAGCACATCACCCATCTCGACCGGCGCAGGTTCGGCGGGTGTCACTCTGCCGTATAACATCACGCCGCTGGCCGGAATAACCAGCCGCGCCGGAGCCGGTATCACCGTCAGCTATAGTCAGGGTGATGGTGCCAGTGTTTCGGCCGCCGCCTTGCTTGCCTCAAATTCCGATGTCGCGATAGTCTGCGTGGGGCAGCAAACCAGCGAAGGTTCCGACCGATCAAGTCTTTCACTGCCCAACGGCCAGGATGCGCTCGTGAGCGCGGTCGCCGCCGCCAACCCGCATACCATCGTGGTGATTTATTCTTCATCAGCCACATTGATGCCGTGGGCCAATCAAGTGGCGGGAATTCTCTTTGCATGGTATCCCGGACAGGAAAACGGCAATGCGCTGGCGCAGGTTCTTTTTGGCGACGTTAATCCGTCCGGCAAACTACCCATAACCATCCCCGCCGCCGCCAACCAAGTGTGTGCAAATACCACGGCACAATTTCCCGGTGTGCTGGGTCACGTCACTTACTCGGAGGGATTGCAGGTCGGTTATCGCTGGTATGACGCGAACAATGTCACTCCGCTTTTCCCGTTTGGTTTTGGCTTGTCCTATACGACGTTCGGTTACAGCAACCTCACCGTGAGCGCGGTGAGTCCTTCCGGTCAGGTGCAGATTGGTTTTGACCTCACCAACATCGGCACGCAAAACGGGGCGGAAGTGGCGGAACTGTATCTCGGATTTCCGGCTGCGGCCTATGAACCGCCCAAGCAGCTCAAGGGATTCCAAAAGTTCACGCTCGCTCCCGGACAGACACAGCATGTGACGTTTAATCTCGATTGGGAAAATCTTGCCAATTGGGATGCGACGGCTCGCGGCTGGATTGTCACGCCCGGAACATTTCAAGTGATGGTCGGCGCTTCGTCACGCGACCTTCGCCTAAACGGATCTTTTACAGTCAGCTCGTCAATTCCGTCAAGCGACCTGGCCAATGCGGCGCTTCATCAATCGGTGACTGTCTCGTCGGTGCTCTCCACGAACACTCTTGGCTTCGCTGCCGTGGACGGCGACGCGAGTTCGGTGTGGACTTCATTGTCCAGCGACCCGCAATGGATTGCCGTGGACTTGGGCATGATGAAGGATCTTTCCCGCGTCCGGCTGCAATGGAACACCAATTATGCCAGCAGCTATACTTTGCAAATTTCACCAGATGCCACCAACTGGACCAGCATTTACAGCACGAACACCGGAGCCGGCGGCACTGAAGATATTCTGGTTTCAGAGCGGGGCCGCTATGTCCGGGTATATGCAACCTCTCAAGCTGTTCCTGAAAACGGCTATTCGCTTTCAGAATTTGAAGTCTATTCGCAGCCACAACAATCCTTCGGAAATATTATTCATGCTCTCCCCGGACGGATCGAGGCCGAGAATTATGACACCGGCGGCGAGAGTGTGGCCTACTATAACACCACGGTGGGAAATTCAGGCGGAGCCTACCGTTCCGATGACGTGGGAATTGAAACCACCACGGACACCGGTGGCGGCTATGACGTTGGTTATCTCAACAACGGCGAGTGGCTGGAATACACCGTGAACGTGCCGGATTCCGAAGCCATTTACAGCATCAGCTTGCGTGTGGCTTCGCTTGCGGGCGGTGGCCAACTGCGGGTGCGGCTCGACGGCGCCGTGCTGGGCACAATTCAAATTCCAAACACTGGCGGCTGGCAGACTTGGCAGACCATCACGCTGCCGAATGTCCCGCTTGCTGGCGGCACCGGCAGCAAAGCGCTGCGGCTGGAAGTGCTCAACGCCGGATTCAATCTCAACTGGATTGAACTGGATCGCGTGCAGGTTTGCGGCCTCAACAACCTCGCGGTGAACCAGCCGGTCACGGTTTCATCGGTTCAATCGTCCAGCTATCCCGCCAGCGCCGCCGTTGACGGCGACCCGACCACGCGCTGGTCGTCGGCTTCCAGCGATCCGCAATGGATCACAGTGGATTTGGGTTCGGTGCAAAACATTTCGCGCGTCCGGCTGATTTGGGAAACCGCCTCCGCAAAAAGTTATAGCATTCAACTTTCTTCTGATAACACCAATTGGACCAGTGCCTACTCAACGACCAACGGTCCGGGCAGCATCAACGATCTGGCGGTGCTGGGCAGCGGGCGTTATGTGCGGATGTATAGCACGCAGCGCAACACGACTTACGGCGACTCGCTCTGGGAATTTGAGGTATATCCAGTCCCGCAACCGACGGTGATCAGCGGCATCAGTCCGGTTTCTTCGGGCGTGTTTGTGAATGCGGCCAGCAATTTGACCTTCACCGTCAGCTCCTCGGTCACCAACATCCCGACCAGCGGTGTGCAGGTCATCGTCAACGGGATTGATGTTTCTTCGTTCTTGCAGTTCACCGGTTCGCCCATGAATTGGAATGTCAGTTTCAATGGCCTGCTGCCAAACCAGTTCAATTCCGTTGCCATCACCGTCACCGATGCCAGCGGTTATGTGACCACCGCCTCGGTGAATAATTTCGACACCTTCAGCCAAAGCAACCTCACGATCGAGGCGGAGGATTTTGATTTTGGCGGAGGCCAGTTCATTGAAAATCCGGTGCCGACGTCCAGCGCGGCGACCAACAGCTATTATCAGGAGGCCACGTTGGTGGTGGTGGGGATTGACCTGACGACGCCAAACAACATCAGCGGCGAGCAGTTTGCCTACCGCAACGACTCATGCGGCACCCAGGCGGCGAGCGATGTTTTAAGGCAGAAATATGTGACCGCCGGCGTTCCTGACTATAATGTCGGTTGGTGGTATTCAGGCGCCTGGTTGAATTATACCCGGACGATTCCGACGAACAACTATTACATTTACGCGCGGCTCGCGAGCGGCAACGGCGCGTATTCCATGACGAACAGCCTGGTCATTGGCGGCGTGGGCACCGCGAGCCAGACAACGCAGGTGTTGGGAACCTTCAGCGCCACCGGAACCGGCTGGCAGTCGTGGCAGTGGGTGCCGCTGCTCAACACCAACGGACAGCTTGCGGTGGTGTCGCTCGGCGGTATGGAGACGCTTAAGATGACGAGCGGCAACAATCTCAACGCCAACTTCTACATGCTGGTGCCGGTGCCGGTGTCAACGAATATCACCACATTTTTGAGCGGCACCAACACCGTCCTCTCGTTTCCGACACAAACCGGGTTCACATATCTTGTGGTTTATAAGAACAATTTGGAGGACGCGAATTGGAAACTCTTGAGCGTTGTCCCCGGCGACGGAACAACGAAGATTTTAACGGACGCCATCACCGAACCGCGGCGTTTCTACAAACTGGTGATCTAACCGTGGGTCATGAGCCAAATTGCTCATTTTCCATCCCGCAACATGTAATATATTGGTTGACAAAAAATCATTCCCGCGATAATTGTTGCCAACCGGTTCCTTATAAATTTTTTTGTAGCTAACGCCCATGATTTGGCGGCTTCGGTCATCGAAGAATGTCCGGCCGCAAGCTCCGTGCAACCAGCAAGATTATCCTTATTATGAGACAGGGCAGATTATTCACGGTGTCCGTCGCGTTGATCGTGGCGGTGGGCGGGTTTCTGCTGGGCTTCGATGCCACGGTGATTTCCGGCGCGGTGCCATTCATCAAGAACTACTTTGCCCTTGCCGGCACCGGCGGCGATTGGAAACTCGGCCTGGCCGTGAGCTGTCTCGGCTGGGGCGCGCTCGGCGGCAACGCGCTCGCCGGTTTTTTGAGCGACGCCTTCGGCCGGAAAAAAATCCTGATGCTCACGGCGGTGCTGTTCACCGTCTCCGCCCTGATGTCGGCGACCACGACGAATTTTTCCATCTTCGTTTTATCGCGCGTGCTTGGCGGCATTGCGGTGGGCGGGGCGATTCTTATTGCGCCGGTTTACATTGCGGAAATTGCGCCGTCCGCGTTGCGCGGCAGCCTGGTTTCGTTCAACCAGCTGATGATTGTCATCGGCATCTCGGCCTCGTTCTTTTCCAATTATTTTCTGCTGGGTCTCGGCGACAATTGTTGGCGCTGGATGCTCGGCGTGGAGGCCATTCCGGCGGCGCTGTATTTTTTCCTGCTGTTTTTCGTGCCGGAAAGTCCGCGCTGGCTGTTCGGCAAAGGCCGTGAAGACCAGGCTCTAAAAATTTTCACCAAGGTTGCCGGCCCGGAACACGCGGCGGAAGAATTGCGCAGTATTCGCCAGAACGCAGCCGAACACGTTGCCGGCGTCGGAGCGGGCGCGCTCTTCAGCCGGAGGATGCGCTTCGTCATGTTGATCGCACTGACGATTGCGTTTTTCCAGCAGATCACCGGCATCAACGCCGTTTTCTATTATCTGCCGACCATTTTCACGCAGGCGGGCGGAGGCACGAATGCGGCGTTCAAGCAGGCTGTCATCGTCGGGTTGGTCAACTTGGGCATGACGTTCGTGGCCATCAAATGGATTGACCGGTTGGGCCGCAAACCGCTGCTGGTGATCGGTGCCGCCGGCATGGCGATATCGCTGCTCACCTGTTCCTGGGCGTTTCATAATTCCAATTATCAACTGACGGAAAAATCTTTTGCTGTTTTAAGCGCCAACAAGGTTCCTGCCGATTTGATTGGCGATCTCCAAAAGCTGGAGCCGAAAGTTTTCGCCACGGACAAGGAATTTCTCGCCGACTTGGACACCAAGCTGGGCGCGGACCGGCTGGCTCAATTCCATGATTCGCTGACCACCGCCGGGCTGAACATCCGCGCCTCGGTGGTGCTGTTCGCCATCATCGGATTCGTCGCGTCGTTTGCCATTTCGCTGGGGCCGGTGATGTGGGTGCTGCTGTCGGAAATTTTCCCGAATGCGTATCGCGGCGCGGCGATTTCCGTGGTCGGCTTCTGGAATTCGGTTGTCAGTGCTTCGGTCACGTTTATTTTCCCGTGGGAACTGACGCACTTCGGCGCGGCCGGCACTTTTCTCGGTTACGGACTCATGGCGCTGGCGGCGTTGCTGTTCGTATTGCTGGCCATTCCTGAAACCAAGGGCAAATCGCTGGAAGAACTGGAACACATTCTGGTGCGTCAGGAAAGTTTGCCGGAGAAATGATGTTATGAATGCTAATAAGATTTTTTTGCTGAAATGGTCGCTGGCATTTTCGGTTGGCGTCATGGTTGCCTGTTGCAGTCTGGCTCAAGAAATGGTCAACACCAATGGTCCCGCCAAGGTGGAACTCCGCCAGGTGGACGGACGCTGGCTGCTTTATGTCAACCAACGGCCATTTTACATTAAGGGCGCCGGGCTGGAATATGGCAGCCAGGAGAAACTGGCGGCGCACGGCGCCAATTCCTTCCGCACTTGGACCACCGACAACGGTCGTGACACCGGCCGGCAGGTTTTGGATCGCGCGCTCTCCAACGGGTTGATGGTCGCGATGGGATTGGATGTGGATCACGAACGCCGTGGCTTTGACTACAGCGACACCAACATGGTGGCCAGACAATTTGCCCTGTTGAGATCCCAGATCCTCGAATATCGGAACCATCCCGCGCTGCTCGTCTGGGTCGTCGGCAACGAACTGAACTTTGAGAAGAATCCAAAGGTGTGGGACGCGGTCAATGATCTCTCCAAGATGATTCATGAACTTGATCCCAACCATCCGACCACCACGACGCTGGCCGGTTTCAAGCACGAGACGGCGGACCTGGTCAAAACCCGCGCGCCGGATCTGGATTTCATCTCTTTCCAGATGTATTCCGACATCATCAACCTTCCCAAATACCTGCGCGAAGCGGCCTGGGATAAGCCTTACATCGTCACCGAATGGGGCGCGAGCGGGCATTGGGAGTGCGGTAAGACCGAGTGGGGCGCGCCGATTGAAAACGACAGCA
This sequence comes from uncultured Bifidobacteriaceae bacterium, assembly GCA_964538105.1. GTDB lineage: Bacteria > Verrucomicrobiota > Verrucomicrobiia > Limisphaerales > UBA11358 > UBA11358. The sequence goes on along the minus strand of CAZIFP010000036.1, from coordinate 7,761 downwards.
CGACGAAGGCGGACCTTTATGAAAAACGTTTCCATGCCGTCATCGAGCCGGATCAAAAACTTTGTCTCGGCTCCTACGTTTTTCTCTGGGGCAACAAACAGGAACGCACGCCGACCTGGTATGGCATGTTCCTGAGTTCCGGCGAAGAAACCGCGCCGGTGGACGTGATGCAACATATCTGGACGGGTGCCTGGCCCACCAACCGCTGCCCTCGCTTGGACGGTGCGTGGCTGGATGGAAAGACCGCCCCGCAAAACGTCCGACTGGTGGCCGGACAGAGTTATGCTGCCAAAGTATCGGCCAGCGATCTCAACCGCGATCCGCTTACTTACCGGTGGGAGGTTATGCACGAAAGCACCGAAACCAAGGTTGGCGGCGATGCCGAGTCGAAGCCCGCGCCGCTGCCGGGTTTGATTGCCGACCCGGCTGCCAGTGAAATTTCCCTGAAGGCTCCGGCCAAACCCGGCGCGTATCGCCTGTTCACCTACGTTTTTGACGGTCATGGTCACGCCGCGCACGCAAACATCCCGTTCTATGTGGACGAGCCGGCAAAAGCCTCGGAAACCGTCGCCTCGGCAGGCGAATCATCAACCGTTCCAGCCAAATAAATATGAACTCTGTTGAACAAGCTTCTCCTGTCGCAGATTTATCGGCTGTCGCCAATGCGGGCAATCGAAGTGGAACTTCAACCCTGTTGACTTTCAAGGAAAAGCTCGGCTACGGCTTGGGCGACACGGCGTCACATTTTGTCTGGGACATGGTGGGTTTCTGGCTGCTTTTTTTTTATACGGACGTTTACAAGATTCCCGCCGCCGCCGCCGGCACCATCATGCTGATCGCCCGTTTCTGGGACATGGGTATTGACCCGGTCATTGGCATTATCTCGGATCGCACGAAAACTCGCTGGGGAAAATTCCGTCCGTATATTTTGTTCGGAGCCGTCCCGTATGCGGTGCTGGCCATCCTGACATTCACCACGCCGAATTTAGGCGAGACGGGCAAGATCATTTACGCCGGCGCGACCTATGTGTTGCTGATGACCGCCTACGCCGCCGTCAACCTGCCGTATTCTTCTCTGGCGGCGGTGATGACCTCGGACACCTATGAGCGTGCGGGACTCAACACCTATCGCTTCATCTGCGCCTTCACCGGCCAGTTTGTGGTTTCCGGTCTGGCGCTGACGCTGGCGAAATATTTTGGCAATGGCGACAAGGCTGCAGGTTTCCAGTATACGCTGGTCATGTTCGGTTTCTTGAGCGTGGTTTTTTTCTTCATCACCTTCGCGACTTCCAAGGAACGCGTGCAGCCCTCAACCGCGCTGCCAAGTTCGCTGAAAGAGGACCTCAAGAATTTGTTCAAGAACCGGCCGTGGATGATTCTCGCCTGCGTCGGCATTATTTCCTTCGTCATGTTCGCCATGCAAAATGCGGCGATTGCCTACTACTTCAAGTATTACATCGGCAAGGAGGACAACGTCCAGCTCTTCAACGTCATTGGCACCGTTGCGCTCATCGTCGCGCTGCCGCTCTCGAAGCCGCTGGCCAAGGCCTTCGGCAACCGCAACGTCTTCATCGCCAGCTCCCTGATCTCCGGCATTTGCTTCATCGCCATTTATCTGCCCAGTGAGAAAGACCTCGTCACCATTTATGTGCTGAACATTCTGGCGAAGATGGCCTACGCTCCGGCGGTGCCGCTGCTGTGGACGATGATCGCGGACTCGTCGGATTATTCGGAATGGAAAACAGGCCGGCGTGCGACCGGCTTGTATTTTTCCGCCGCGACCTTTGCGCAGAAAGCCGGGTGGGGCATAGGCGCCGCCATCGCCGGCTGGATTCTGACGGTTTACAATTATGTGCCCGACGCCGTCCAAACTGCGACCTCCATCCACGGCATCAAACTGCTGGTCTCCGTCATTCCCGGAATCCTTTACATGTCGTGCGCCATCTTCATGTTCTTCTACACGATTGATTCCAAGACGACGGACTTGATGAAAAAAGATCTTGATGCCCGCCGGGCCCAGGTCTGAACGGCGTCGAAACCACACGAGAAATGGCCACACAACTGCATCTCGGCAAAAGCCCCCGCTGCGTCAACCGCGAACCGGTTTCAGGAAAACAAGTCACTCTGGAAGGCGAAGACTTCTACCAGATCGCCAACTACGACCGGATGCGGCCGTTTTTCATGACGGTCGTCAGCGACGCGGACCACTGGCTGTTCATCTCCAGCAACGGCGGCCTTGCTGCCGGACGCCGTGACGCGAACCTCGCGTTGTTTCCGTATTACACCGACGACAAAATCCGCGACATGGCGGATGTCACCGGAAGCAAAACGCTCCTGCGCGTCCGCCGCCATGGGAAAAATTATCTCTGGGAGCCGTTTTCGGATCGCGCGAACGGCATTTACCGCGTGCGCCGGAATCTCTACAAAAACTTCTGGGGCAACCAACTCATTTTCGAGGAAGTCAACGAAGACCTCGCACTGACCTTCCGTTACGGTTGGTTCAACAGCCAGCAATTCGGTTTTGTGCGCCGCGCGTGGCTTGCCAATTCTGGAACAGCTTCCACGCGCATTGAGTTGCTGGACGGAATCCGGAACTTGATGCCGTGCGGCACTGGCAGCCAGTTTAATTTGGAATACAGCACGCTGCTGGACGCCTACAAAAAGAGCGAACTGATTCCTGACACCGGCCTTGGTTTGTTCCGGCTCAGCGCGATTCCGGTGGACCGTCCGGAACCGGCCGAGGCGCTGCGAACCACCGTCGCATGGTCCATCGGCATCAAGCGCAAGCTCACACTTCTTTCTTCGGTGCAACTTGATCAGTTCCGCGCCGGCCAGCCGCTGCACGCGGAAACGGAAGTGCGCGCCGAGCGCGGCGCGTATTTTGTCCAGAGCGAAATCCAACTGCGACACGGCCAATCGGCGGACTGGCTCGTGGTCGCCGATGTTGGGCAAAGTTCATCGGATGTCGCCCGCGGAAACCAGCTTTTGCGGAAACCGGTGCAACTGCGTCGCGCCGTCCTGGCCGATGTTCAGCACGGCACGGAACAGTTGCAACGCATCGTCGCGACGGCGGATGGTTTGCAAAAAACCGCCCGGTCGCTCGGCTGCGCGCGCCATTATGGCAACACGCTTTTCAACATCATGCGCGGCGGCGTCTTCCATGACGGCTATCAAATTGACGCCAATGATTTGTTCGCCTTTGTGATAAACGCGAATTCAGAAATTGCCGCGCGCCATGCCGCATTTTTCCGCCGCCTGCCCAAAAAAGTCCTCTACGGCCGGATGGTCGCGGCGGCGAGCGAAGCCGGCGACCCGCAGCTCGAACGCATTTGTCGTGAATATCTCCCGCTGACGTTCAGCCGCCGGCATGGCGACCCGAGCCGGCCATGGAACAAATTTTCCATCGCGACCCGCAATGCCGACGGCTCGCCGCGGCTTAATTACGAAGGCAACTGGCGCGATATTTTCCAGAACTGGGAGGCGCTCGCGTTGTCGTTCCCCGGCTACACGTCCGGCATGATCTGCCGGTTTCTCAACGCTTCGACCGCCGACGGCTACAATCCGTATCGCATCACGCGCAACGGCATTGACTGGGAGGTGGTGGACGCGCACGACCCGTGGTCTTACATCGGCTACTGGGGCGATCACCAGATCATTTACCTGCTGAAACTTTTGGAACTGCTCGACCGGCATGCTCCAGCGGAGTTAAATGATTTTCTCAAGCGGGACATTTTCGCCTACGCCAACGTGCCCTACCGCATCAAGCCTTACGCGGAAATTCTCCAAAATCCGAAGGACACCGTCGTATTTGACCAGCATCTGGAAAAACTCGTGCATCAGCGTGTTCAAGCGAAGGGCGCGGACGGCAAGCTCGTATGGGATAAACATTGCCAAGTGCAGTTGGTGAACCTGACCGAGAAACTGCTTGTGCCCTTGCTGGCCAAGCTTTCCAACTTTGTTCCCGGCGCGGGCATCTGGCTGAACACGCAGCGCCCGGAATGGAATGATGCGAACAATGCGCTCGTCGGTAACGGCTGCTCGATGGTCACGCTTTATTACCTGCGCCGGTATCTGACCTTCTGCCAGGAATTGTTCCGCGTTAGTGGCGATGAAAAAATCACACTGTCCGCTGAAGTCGCCGATTTTCTGGAACAAATAAACCAGACGCTCAGGCGGCATCGTGGATTGTTGTCGGGAAAAATCAAGGACGCGCAGCGCAAGCAAGTCGTGGACGACCTGGGCCGGGCCGGCAGCGATTACCGGCAGCGCATTTATGCCGGGTTCTCCCGGCGCAAAGCTCCGCTGACCGGCCGGCAGTTGCTCGATTTTTTCACTGCCGCGCTCGACTGGACAAATCATTCCATTCAGGCCAACCGCCGGTCTGACGGACTTTATCATGCCTATAATTTGATCCGGTTCGACGACCCGAAGGCGCTGCCCATCCGCCGGCTTTACGAAATGCTCGAAGGCCAGGTTGCGGTCTTGAGTTCGGGTCATCTCTCGCCTGAAGAATCGCTGAAGTTGCTCGCCGCGATTAAGCGCAGCAAAATGTATCGTGCCGACCAGCATAGCTACCTGCTTTATCCCGACCGCCAACTGCCGCGCTTTGTCGAGAAAAACAACATTCCTGCAAGGGAACTACGCCGCTCGGCGTTGCTGCGAAAACTTTTGGCCGATGGAAACCGTCAATTGATTGAACGCGATGTCGCCGGGCGGTTTCATTTCAATGCCGCCGTGACCAATGCGCGGGACATCCGACACCTGCTTGCCGAACTTCCGGCCAACCGCTATGGCGCGTTGGTGAAACGCGACGCTCCACTGCTGCTGGAAATTTTTGAGCGGCTATTCGACCACGAATCTTTCACCGGCCGCTCCGGCACATTTTTCGGTTACGAAGGGCTGGGCTGCATTTACTGGCACATGGTTTCAAAGCTGTTGCTCGCCGCGCAGGAAAATTATTTTCGCGCGGTGGAGACCGGTGCGCCGGACAAAGTGGTGAAGGGTTTGGCGGATGCTTATTACGACATCCGCGCCGGCATCGGCGATTACAAGTCGCCGGAAAATTACGGCGCGTTTCCGATGGATCCGTATTCGCACACGCCGGGCCAGGGCGGCGCGCGTCAGCCCGGTTTGACTGGGCAGGTGAAAGAGGATGTGATCTGTCGGTTTGGCGAGTTGGGTGTCATGGTCAAAAACGGTGAAATCCATTTTTGTCCCCGGCTGCTGCGCGACGAGGAATTTGTGACGCGGCGGACTGAATATAATTATTACGGTCTGGCCGGTGTCAAACAGCAATTGCTGCTGAAGCCCGGCGAACTCGGTTTCACTTATTGTCAGGTGCCGGTCGTTTTCCGGCGGGCACGCGTGAATTCGCTGACGCTGTATTTTGCCGACGGTTCGAACCGGCGGCATGAAAAACTCCAGCTTGATGCGGAAAGCAGCCGTTCATTGTTTGAACGCGCCGGCACGATTCAGCGCATTGAAGTCTGTCTGAATCTGGCGGATGATCATTTTTCCGCATGAAACTTGGAATTTCGCAGCTGAGTCCGATTTTCTGCCGGAAAAACATTTTAAAAATCCGCATTTGCCGTAATTTCACCTCTTATTCACTGTGGATCGCGATGCCAGACAGATCATGCAATCTTGAAGACAAATCAACCGGCCCAAGACGGATTACGACATTGGCCGTCGCTTATTTTTGGAAGACGCTGACACGGGCGGGCGGGAAATTCAGCCAGACAATCTTGGTGGCGCGCAACTGGAAGCTGGCCGCGCCGCGAATCTGATTTTTGCCGAGGTGGTAGCTGTATTGGACCCAGTTGCCGTCCGGTTCCAGCACGGCGCGGATTTTCTGCGTGAGCGCCTCGGCTTCCGCCAGCGGAAAATTCAGGAGCGGCAGGCTGGAGATGACGGCTCCGACGCGTTCAATCGGTTCGCGCCGGCTGCGCAGCAGGTGATCCAGATGCCAGGCGTCGCCGCCGATGATCTGGGCGCGCGGAAATTTATCGCGCAGCAGCCGCGCCATTTTGGGATTCCGCTCGATGGCGACGAGCCGGTCTTCGCGCAGGCCGCGCTTGATGAGCGCATCCGTAACCGCCCCGGTGCCGGGGCCGAGTTCGAGCACAAAACTTTCAGGATTGGTCGGCAGCCAGTGCGCCATGGCCGCCCCAAGTTGCGGCGAACTGGGCGCGAGCGAGCCGGTCCGCTGCGGATTGGCAAACCATTCCTGCAGGAACAAGGTCGAGTCGGTCAATGCCGCTATGAGTTTTTTAGCCATGAGGCGGAAAACTTTTCTCTAATTCCAATAGTCAGATGGCAGAATAATTCAGCCGCCGGATTACAGCCACAGAAAATTTCAGTTAAATTTCATGCGTTTCCGGCGGTAAAGCCGCTTATTTTTCAATTTGCTGGCGGGCGGCGTTTCGTCGCGTGGCCCAGTTCTCCCAGCTTTGCGCCCATTTTGCCCCGGTCAGATTGGTCCGCGCCACCGGCCAGATGGCATCGAGCGCACTCAATTGTTTTTTCGCGGCATCGGGTTCGCCCCACTTCAAATAGGATTCGATGAGGTTCAGCTGGTTTTCAGGATAATCCGGCGCGAACTGGACCGCCCGTTCCGCAAACGGCCGTGCCTTGTGCTGGCTGCCGATGCTCACCGGCCATCCCGGCGCTTCGGCATAAAGCAGGCCCAAGCTGCGTTCGGGACCGGCGTGATCCAGTCGCGCATCCAGCACCGCCGCCGCCAGAAATTCGCGCTCCATTTCCCGGACCATCCGCAGCGCGCCGAGAAATTCCGTGCGCGCGAGCTGGCCGAGATTCATCGCCAGATAATAATGGCCGGCGGCGATGTTTGGCTTGTGCGCGACGAGCGCGCGGCACGCGGCAATTCCCTGTCGGGCCAGATCGGCGCGCTGGAGGTTGTTGGTCGAAAATTCAGCGAAATCAAACGCCGCGCGGGCGAACTGCCACGCGTTGGTGGGATTCTTTGCGTCCGATTGAAACTGGGTCTGGGCTCGTTGGAACTCCGATTTGGCAAACGCAGCCGAAATTTTCCACGGTGCGTCACCCGCGAGCAAGTTGCTGGCGGCGAGGATTAAAAACGCGGCGGTGATGGCTGACCATTTTGCTGCGCGGGCCGGTTCGGAATTAAAAGTTGCCATCACGTCGGGCTGTTTTATACTGAATACGAGTGAGATTGAACCGGAATTTATGGCTGCTGGCAATGCTGGTGGTGTTCGCGCTGTGTGGGGCGGGTTGCAGCGGCGTCAACACCAGCGGCAGCGTTTCGCCCATTGATTTTTTCCTGCCGGGGGCGGGGCACTTTCTGAAGGCGGATCCGTCGCCGACGAATGCGCCGTGCGCATTTCCGATCATCACCCCCGAGCTGGCTTCTATAAAATAAATTATGCGTTTCCCATTCGCGCTGACGAAGAAAATCGCCAGTCACATCATCAAGCACAAACTACGCAAAACGCCGAAGTTTGCGATGGTTTTGCAGCTCGAACCGCTGCACACCTGCAACCTCACCTGCACTGGCTGCGGGCGCATCCGCGAATATTCCACGTCGCTCAAGGACATGGTGCCGTTGGAGCAATGTCTACAGGCCGCCGTGGAATGCGATGCGCCGATGGTTTCGATTTGCGGCGGCGAACCGCTGATTTATCCGAAGATCGAAGAGCTTATTGCCGGCCTACTCGACCAGGGCCGCGTGCTTTACATCTGCACGAACGGGATGTTCATGCGCAAAAAAATGCGCGATTACCT